>JAJYKO010000194.1 GCA_021788565.1 Chloroflexota bacterium | reverse complement strand
GTCGGAAGACGGAGGGCACTTAGGGAACGACGCTCATAGTCAGTTGCGCGAGCTGATGAGGCGGCCCAGTCTCTCCCAGAAGGGTGAGCGGACGGTAAATATCTCTCAGAACTCAGAACTCAGAACTCAGAACCCAGAACTGTCATGACAGCGTCACAACGTGAGGCTGGCGAACCCGCGTCGCGCCGCGTTCTCTCCCCGGCGGTGCTGGGGTTGAGCGCGGTGCTCTGCCTGACTCTGCTTCCATCCGCCAGCTACGCCGCTGCCCTGCCTCTCATCCAGCGGGAGTGGTCACTCACCAGCGTCGGGGCCGGCTTCATCTTCTCCGCCTACCAGGCCGGCTACGTGGCGGCGACCCTGCTGCTCCTCCCCCTCACCGACCGCGTGGGCGCAACCCGAGTCCTGGTGATCTCCGCGGCCCTCTCTACCGCTGGCAACGCCCTGTTCCCGATTCTGGCGGGGGGCTTCATTAGCGGTGCTCTGCTCCGCTTCATCGCGGGCTTGGCCCTGGTGGGGGTGTACATGCCGGGGCTGCGAGTGATCGCGGAGCTTTTCCCGCCGGATCGAAGGGGTGGTCCGATTGGGCTTTATGTGGCGGCCTTCTACCTGGGCAGCAGCCTGTCGGTGCTGGTCACAGGGATCCTGCTTCGCTTCGGCTGGCGGGAAGCCTACTTGACGACGACGGCCATCTCCACTCTGGCGCCGGTGATCGCCTGGCTCGCGCTGCGCGGCCTGAAGGCGCGTCCGGCTCAACGTGGCTCCGGCCGGCTCGATCCAGCGGTGCTGGCCAACCGCCCCGCGCTCCTGACCGTGGGTGCCTACTCCGCCCACACCTGGGAACTTTATGCTGCTCGGGCCTGGATCCCGCCGTTCCTGGCGGCAGCCCTGGTGAGCCAGGGCTATGCAGCGCGCGATGCCGCGTCCACGGGGGCGACCATCGCCGGTGCCGCCTTTCTCATGGGCAGCTTCGCCGTGCCCATGGCCGGCTTCGTCTCCGATCGCTTCGGCCGGACCCTCACCGCGGGCTTCTTTCTGGCGGGCAGCGCCCTCTGCTCCCTCGGCATCGGCTGGCTCGGCTCCTGGCCCTGGTGGGGACTGTTCGCGGTTGCGCTGCTGTACGGCCTCACCATCGGCCCCGATTCTCCCGTCTACTCGACCGCGGTGACGGAATTGGCCGAGCCCGGGCGGCTCGGCTCCACCATGGCGGTGCAATCCTTCATCGGCTTCCTCGCGAGCATCGTGGGGCCGGTGGCCCTGGGGGCGGTGCTGGACGTCGCGGGCTCCGGCCTGGGGTGGGGCCTCGGCTTCGCCCAGTCGGGGGTCATTGCCCTGCTGGGCGTGACCGCGCTTGTGGCCTTGCGCCGCCACCCGGCCAGCGCGCGCCTCGCCAACGGAAAGCGGTGAAGGACCTGGAGAGAGCTCGTCTTGGCTCGCTCGATTCTGTAGGGCAGGGGCTTGTCCCCTGCCGCCTGGCTGTCCCACCCTGGTGGCAACCGTTTCCCTAATCGGCAGGAGACTGAAGCTCGAACGCCTCGACTGGACGAGTTCGCCGCACATTCGTGCTGGCAAGGCAATCGGTGTAGGGGCCGGCGGCTCTGCCGGCCCGCCCGACCCACCGCACTTGATTCTTGTAAGACATTGTCTCACAATCCCTTGCCATGGACCTGGTGATCAAGGTCTTGATCGTGGACGAGCATCGCACTGTTTCTGCAGGGAGGCGGCCCTGGAAGAAGGGGGCGAAGAGCATGACGAGGATTGAACGACGCGGGGAGGCACTCAAGCCTATCCCTCCTTTCGAGACCGTTGAGGAAGAGGCTGAGTTCTGGGACAGCCACTCGGCCGTGGATGAGATCGACGAAGGAACCACGGTAGGCTTCCACCACTCCCGCAAGAGCGGAACCCTGACCATTCGTTTTGAACCCGAAGACATCCAGCGCATTCGGGAGCAAGCCCGCCAACAAGGTATTGGGCCCACCACCCTGGCCCGGATGTGGATCCTGGAACACCTTAGAAGCGAGCATCGTAAGACCGCTTGAGCCATCTCCCTCCACGCGATCGCGCTGCCACCTGTTCTTGGTGGGCGTGGGGACCACCAAGATCGAGCACAGGTGGTACCAGGCTACGGTCTGGTCCGATGAGACGCCAGTCCATCGCGGGGGAGACACTATACAGCACCATCTCCCCAACCTCGGTTCGCCGCATGCAGGTTCCCGCTGAGTGATTCACCCCGAAGGCGAGGAGGCCTGCCACCAACTCTTGTTATTACACACTAAACGCCGTGATATGTGCGCATACTTGTGACGCCGTGGTGGGCGAGAGGGTGTGTATGGCCAGCGAGAACGAACGGCTCAACGTCATCCTTCCAAGGGCGCTGGTGGAGGAACTGCGTGACCTGGTGCCCGCGAGGAAAAGGAGCCAGGTGATTGCCGAGGCCCTGGCTGAGAAGCTGGCTCGGCTCCGGCAGACGAAGGCGGTGCGGGAGACGGCGGGAGCGTGGAGCGACGAAGAGCATCCCGAGCTTAGAAGCTATGCCGACTACGAGGCCTGGAAGCTGACCATTCGGGGCGGCCTGGAGGGTCGCCTCGCCCGTTTTGGAGTCGATGCCCGAGACGAAGATGTATCTTCACGATAGCGACGTAGTCATCTGGCATCTCAGGCGGCACCCCGGCGTCGTGGACCAGCTGGAGCGACTGGGGAACATCGGGCGGCTGGGGGTATCCGCGCTCACTCGTCTGGAGGTTCAGGCGGGCATGAGGCCGCCCGAGAGAGGGGCTACGGAATTGCTCCTCTCGGCGCTGGATACATTCCCCGTCAGCGGAGTAGTAGGGGACAGGGCGGGCGTTCTCCTTCGCGAGTACAGGCAGCACGGCGTCACACTGGATCTGGTGGACGCTACCATCGCGGCGACGGCCGAGATCCACTCATTGGTGCTGGTGACGATGAATGCGCGCCACTATCCGATGCCTGGCCTGACCCTTCTTCCCGTGTCCCCAGAGCGCTAAATAACCGAGCATAAATCTTGCGTGAAGGGCAGGTAGAGGATGACAGAGCCTGTAGGAAGGCGCCTTCCTTCTGCCCCTCGCCGCGTCCGTCAACTGTCCGGGGCCGAGGTTTTGGAGCTCGACTCCATTATTGTGAGTGCCCGCACTAGCCGAGCCACCGACACTTCAGTTGTGAGCAGGTACTACCTAGTTCTGGCTGTGTGGGTTGTATCGGACCACGGTCCGTGATGAGCTTCGACAAATCGCTCCGTCATTTGCATCTGTGCATTCCTGCAGGGGCAGAAGGTTCGTCAGTTCAACCAGCGACGGGAGGTAGGTGCGGCGCATAGGTTGGAAGTAGACAAGGACCGCCGAATGGTTCTCCAAGTCAAATCTCACCCTTTCAATCTCCTCATTGTAGTGAGCGTTGGCGAGCCCGCTCGTTGGGTCGAACTTCTTGGGCAGCATTCGCGCGCGTCTATTGAGTAGGATCGTAATGACGTCGGGTGCATTACTGAATATGGTGGTGTTCAAGGGCAACCCTAGCGTTTCCCTGATTGTCCCAGACTCACGCCAGACCTTACCTGTGTAGCTGCGACCATCCGTGTAGGAAGTTACTCCCCAATCCCAAGCTCTGGGCAAGTAAGAAATGAGTAGTACAGCGGAGACGACGATGAGGCCACGCGAGAGCCATTCGCTCTCAAGTGATTCGACTAACCGGTACACGGCGCTGACAGCCGTGATCAGCGCGACCGGATAAACCGGCGACATGATCCGGCTGTCTAAGGGGGTACTCTCATCGAACAGAGTAATAGACAATAGTAGCAAAGCGGTGTAACTGAAAACGAAGGTAATGCTGAGAAACCAGAAAAGGGAGGTGCGTTCGCGTCTGCGAAGACGCGGCCCAGCGCTCACTAAGACGACCGTCACAGCTGCGACTACAAGGGCAGTTACAACCACCCTCAGAGCCAAAGGTGGCTCCACGGGAACTAACCACCTAGATGCGACGGACAAACCATCGACCAAGCGCCCAATTGTGATTGGGTGAAATGCTAATGTTCTGACCGTCATTTGGCCCGTAAACGCCCCGTTTGAAGCTAGCCACGTCCCGATGGGAACAAGGCCCAACGTCGCGACCAGGAGGGCGTTTTGCAGTCTCTGAACCAGTGAGTCTTTGGTCAGAGTGAACTGCGCTATGGCGATGCTGGCAACCAGCGCTAGGCCGGGGTACCGAGTCAGAGTGGTTACGCCGGCGCATAGCGCCGCCGCAATCAAGAACCTGCGGCGACCGCTTTCTAAGTAGAGTTGCGTCAAGACAAGGGTCCAGAGTGTTCCGAACACGAAGAGAGGTTCCGGCCACACCATAAAGTGAATTTGGAGCATATCCACCGAAGTTGCCATGAGGGCCGCACCGAATCCTGCGACCCAATGTGAACCGCATTGCCTTCTGAGGAGGAAAGCTACCATCAAAATATTGGCTGAGAAGAGCACACAGTTCGCCCACCTGGCAGCGTCTAAGGCCGAGGGCCCGACAAGTTGGATGCCTGCGAGCAAGTATGAGTAGAGTGGTGCGTAGTGGAGAGACGAGATGCCTCGCCCTGCGAGTATGTTGTGAGCCTCGCTGATATAGCTCACTGAGTCGGAATTGGCGCCCATGCCCCACGTGGAACTCACTAGCCCCAGTTCAATTGCCCCAGCCACCGCTGGCAGGATGATCAGCACGGCTCGTTGTGAATTAAGCCTCACTTCCGAAGTCACTTCCCTAGGAGTGTGGTCTGTGTTATGCCGCCAGAGGAACTTGGGACGACAAAGGTGGGCCAGCGAATACACCGCTTAGGCCTAGGTAGGTCGGTCTCGAACAACGAGGAACCATCGCAGTGAGTCAAGTCGGCCGGAATGTTGTTAGGTGTACAAGGCCGAAAAGGCGAGGTGCGCGAGGGGCACTCCCTGAGTTGTCTGACTGCTTTCCGCCCCTACTCCGATTGGCGCCGAGTATATCACAGTGACCGCACCTCCGCCGCCCGCACTATCGTCTCCACTTGGATGGCCTTTGTCCAACGTGCAGACTAAATGATGTATCGGGCAAGTTTCCACGCGGTTGAAACCGCTGGCTTACCCGCTGGCAAGGTCCGCCTGCGTGGACTGTAGCTGCCCCCTAACCCGCGAAGGCGGGTTTCGCGATTGCAGGAGCCCGCGAATTCATTCGCGCAGATCCCGCGGCGACGTGACTTTCCATCGGGTTGCGCGCCTCTGCCGCGCGTGGGACAATTCCCGCACGGCACCTCGTGGATCTTCGGAGGATGCGGGACTCTTGCCGCATGCAGGTCGGGCCTTGTGCCCGACGTTCCCGGTCTCGACGTGGGGCCACGTCGGGGATAAGCCCGACGCTACTTCTGGTCCCCCTGAATTGGAAACTCGGAGGTTATGGCGTGTACAAGATTCTTTTGCTCCCTGGCGATGGCATCGGTCCGGAGGTGATCGACCAGGCCGTTAAGGTGCTGCGCGCAGTCGGGCAGCACTTCGGCGTCGAGTTCTCCTTCAAGAAAGAGCTTATCGGCGGAGCCGCCATGGATGCTCACGGCATTCCCCTGAAGCCGGAGGTGGTGGACGAGGCGAAGGCCAGCGACGCGGTGCTGTTAGGCGCCGTCGGCGATCCCAAATACGACGACCCGAAGGCGGCCGTTCGGCCGGAGCAGGGGCTCCTTTCTATCCGGAAGGGGTTGGAGCTGTTTGCCAACCTGCGGCCGGTGAAGCTGTTCGACCAGTTGGTGGGGGCGTCCCCCGTCAAGGCCGACGTGGTCAGGGGCACCGACATGCTGTTCGTCCGCGAGCTGACGGGCGGCCTCTACTTCGGCCGGCCCAGCGAGACCAGGGAGACCCCGGACGGCGCCGTGGCCGTGGACACCATGCTCTATTCCGAGAAGGAGATCGAGCGGGTGATTCGGATGGCCTTCGAACTGGCGCGGGGCAGGCGAAAGCGCCTAACCTCCGTGGACAAGGCCAACGTTCTCGAGAACTCGCGCCTCTGGCGGCGGGTCGCGGAGCGGCTGTCCGCTCAGTACCCAGATGTAGTTCTGGAGCACATGCTGGTGGACTCCTGCTCTATGCGGCTCATCAAGTCGCCGCGCGACTTCGATGTCGTCGTGACCGAGAACACCTTCGGCGACATCCTCACCGACGAGGCGTCCCAGGTGGCCGGCTCCATGGGGATGCTCCCCTCCGCCAGCCTGGGCTACGGGAGACTCGGACTGTACGAGCCGATCCATGGCTCGGCTCCGAGGCACGCGGGAAAGAATACCATCAACCCGCTCGCTACCATCCTGAGCGCGGCCATGATGCTCCGGCACTCCCTGGGCCTACCCGAGGCGGCGGATGCCGTGGAGAAGGCCGTGGGGGAGACGGTTGCCGATGGCATCCGCACCCAGGACATCTGGGAGGAGGGCATGACCAGGACTGGTACCTCGGAGATGGGCGACGCCGTGGCGAAGAGGGTGCTGGTCGCCGCGTCCTGAGCGCCGAGGGTGGGAATCGCCGATTATCGTCCGGCGACCAGCGGGATCAGGCCGGCCAGAACGAGGCCGATGCCGGCGATCCCGCTGGCCACCCCGCTTGCCAACAGCCACTGTAGGGTCGATCTGGCTGAACCGATCAGCTCTTCCTCGGACTTTAGCGAGACGATGAACGGCTTTCCCCCCTCCCGTGGTTTCTCGATGGTCAGCTGTCCAGAAGCGTCGCGAACTTCCCCGAGCACGTAAACCCGCCGCTCCAGCGGCAGCAGCTTCTCCTGCAGACGGTACCCGAGGGTCGTCCTCGAGCCCATCTCCGGGGACGCTGGCAGAATGTTCCCCAGGTTGACGCTGAAACTGCCGAAGCGCAGGATGGCCCCGCGAGCGCCCTCAGCCTGATCGAACCTGTCCACAACCTTGACCGAGTCGATCTGGGAGTGGTCGGGATTCACCAGGATTCGCCCCGTCGCGTCTTCGATCCAGAACGGAACCCGTTGAGAGTTGGAGGCCACGGTCTCGGACCCCCGCCGAGATTTGCCGGCTCGCTGTCTCTTCCGGGAACGGCGCCCGCGGTATTCCTCGTACTCCCGGGTGACGCTCATTTCGTAATAGACGCAGGGCTGCCGGGCTACTTCCGAGGTTAGCGGAGAGTCGCACTTTGCGATCCCCTTCACCTTGGCGATTCGGCTGAAGCTGCCGGCTTCGCCAAGCCGCTCCGCCACGTACTTGGACGCATCGGCCAGGGCTTGCGCCGTGGAGGCTTCCGCCGTGCTGATTTCCAGCAACCTCTGCTCCTGGAATCGCCGGTAAATCAGCAGCGCTCCGCAGAGGATCAGTAGAATCACACCTGCCACGATCATGGCCTATCTCCCTACAATCGATCAGGCCTCGGCGAGATCCGAGGATTGAAGCGATGGTCAACGACATTTTCACGTGTCGGATGAAGCGGACTCCTGCGACTTCGAGTACCCGTGCCAGCCGAGTTTGCCGCCCAGGCTCAGGTAGTCCGGCTGGTCGTACATGATCAGGCGCGCCCCGGCTGCGGAGAGATTTCCGGTCCCATCGAGAGCGTTCTCGTCGGCGTGCACAGCGACCACCTCGCCGATAAATAGATCGTGCGAGCCAAGGCTCAGTGCGTGTCGCACCACGCACTCCAGGTTGATCGGGCATTCGGCGATCAAGGGCGGCTTGACCTCGGTTGCTGGGATGAGTGTGAGGCCTGCCGCGGCGAACTTATCCTCGTAGCGTCCGGATCGTGTGCCGCAGTAATCGACGGCCCATAGCTGGTCGGAGGATGGGAGGTTCACCACAAATTGGCCGGTGGCCTTGATCAGATCGTGGGAGAAGCGCTCTGGGCGCACCGCGATACTCACCATCGGCGGACTTGAGCAGACGACCCCGACCCAGGCAAGCGTGATGACGTTGGCGCGCCCATCCTCTCCGATAGAAGTCACCAGGACGACCGGGACCGGCCTCAGGCCGACTGATGGTTTGAGCAGGCGCTTGACCATCGAGACTACACCTCCACGCATAGCTAGCTCTCGATCCGCAGTCCATTCTAGCGCTTCTCATACCACCTTGCAGGTGCAGAGGCGAGTGCTGAGCGCCCATCCTGGTGTTTCGGGTAGGGGCGAAGCATCCGCAGCGAG
The DNA here is from genome assembly GCA_021788565.1 of Chloroflexota bacterium. Next base: position 263 of record JAJYKO010000194.1, on the reverse strand, counting down.
GACACCATCCAGAGAGGTGAGCTAGCAGGGCGGATGCTTCGCCCCTACAATGCCGTGGGAGGCCCTTACGATACATGAAGGAGCACGCCGTATGCTGTCTACGCGTATTGCGGGCATGGTTCAGTGTTGGGGTTGCAGTCCGGGGCAAGGCGAAGGGAGGGCGAAGCTCCTGCTGAGCCGCCTGTTTCCTACCGACGAAGCGGCTCGCCAGGAGGCTCGCCCTCCCAGATTGTCACCCCATCTAGGCTGTCTGGTGAACTATG
>JAJYKO010000193.1 GCA_021788565.1 Chloroflexota bacterium | reverse complement strand
AGCATCCAGCGCCGCCTGGTGCATGGCGGGCGAGATGCTGTGCTTGATGGGATACCCAATGACTGCCAACCGCTTCACGGGCCGTCCTCCCCTGCAAGGCGCTCCAACTCTTCCCAGAATTCTGGATAGGATACGTCCGCGGCCTGCGAGCCGTCGACTACCGTCTCGCCTTCCGCGACCAGCCCTGCGATGGCGAGTGCCATCGCCATTCGGTGGTCGCGGTAGCTCTGACATCGAGCCCCCCGAAGCCTTCGACCGCCCCGGATCGCCAGCCCGTCCGGCAACTCGCGTACCTCGGCACCCAGCCGGCCAAGTTCCGTCACCAGCGCGGCCACCCTGTCCGTCTCCTTTACCCGGAGTTCAGACGCATCGGCGAAGGTTGTCTCCCCATCCGCAAAGATTGCCGCCACTGCCAGCACCGGTATCTCGTCGATCAGCCTGGGAACGAGATCTCCGGCGATGCGCGTGGCACGCAGCACGCTGGAGCGGGCCACGAGATCGGCCACGGGCTCCCCGGCGCGTTCACCCCGCGGCACTACCTCCACATCCGCACCCATCGCCGCCAGCGCTTCGAGGATACCGGTCCGGCCGGGATTGACCCCCACGTCCCTCACGACGATCTCGGCGTCGGGATGAACGGCGGCCGCCACCAACCAGAAAGCGGCGGAGGAGATATCTCCCGGCACATCGACGCTCAACGCGGAGAGGCGCCGGCCCGGCGTCAGCGTGATCACACGGCCATCGACTCGCAGGTCCGCTCCCTGGGCTCTCAACATCCGCTCGGTGTGGTCTCGAGAGAGTTGAGGCTCACGCACCGTGGTTGCGCCCTCAGCGTACAGCCCGGCGAGCAGCAGCGCGGACTTAAGCTGCGCGCTGGCAACGGGAAGGGGGTAGTCGATAGCCGTCAGGTGAGAGCCACGAATCGCGATGGGAAGAAGGCTGTCACCCTTCCTCGCCCAGAGCTGCCCTCCCATCCGCCGCAAAGGGTCGATGATCCGCTTCATCGGACGGCCGCGGAGAGAGCCATCACCCGTGATGACCGAGAAGAACTCCTGTCCAGCCAGCAGGCCGGTGAGTAGCCTCGTGGTGGTTCCGGAGTTGCCCGCGTCCAGCACGTCCGCGGCTTCGCGCAAGCCGTGAAGGCCACCCCCGACGATCCTGATCGTCCCGTCCGGCCGCACGTCGACGTCAACGCCCAGCGCCTTGAGGCAGCGCACGGTCGACGTACAGTCGGCGCCAGGCCCGAGGTTAGAGATAATCGCTTCCCCCTCGGCGATGGCGTTGAGCAGCAGCGCGCGATGGGAGATAGACTTGTCCCCTGGCACCCGCACCTCACCGCGCAGCCGCCGAGCGGGGTGAACCAGGCGGCTGTCAGAAGCCGACTTGTAGGGGCGGACCGCCGTGTCCGCCCGCCCTGACGGGCCGGCAGAGCCGCCGGCCCCTACAGGGCGCTGTCTCCCCTCGTCTCCCCGTCCCATCAGCGAGATACCACGGCGCCGTTACGCTCGGCGGGCAGCCCCCGACCCATGGCAGCCCCGATGGTGCGGAGTGAGTCCATCAACTCGGCGAAGTTGGCCGGGCTCAGGGACTGGGGACCGTCGGAGAGCGCGGTGTCCGGCGAGGGATGGACCTCTATGATCAGACCGTCAGCACCGGCCGCCACCGCGGCTAGCGCCATCGGCTTCACCAGGTACCACTTCCCTGTGCCGTGGCTCGGGTCTACTATCACCGGCAGGTGGCTCAACCGCTTCACTATCGGCACCGCGCTGAGGTCCAGCGTGTTCCGCACCGCCGTCTCGAACGTCCTGATCCCACGCTCACACAGGATCACCTTGAAGTTGCCGGAGGCCATCACGTACTCGGCCGCCATCAGCCACTCCTCGATGGTCGCGGCCATGCCTCTCTTGAGCAGCACCGGCTTGTCGACGCTCCCCACCTGCTTCAGCAGGGGGAAGTTCTGCATGCTGCGGGCGCCGATCTGAAGGATATCCGCGTGCTCGGCTACGGGACCGACCTGTTCAGGCTCCATCACCTCGGTGATGATCTTCAACCCCGTGCGCTCCCTCACCTCGGCGAGGATAGCGAGACCTTCCTCGCCCAATCCCTGGAACGAGTACGGCGAGGTACGAGGCTTGTAGGCTCCGCCCCGGATGATCTTGGCGCCGGCCGCCTTCACCGCATCCGCGGTTTCCATCATCTGGTCCAGGCTCTCCACGGAGCAGGGCCCCGCCATCACGGTGATGTCGCCGCCACCGATCTCCAGATCTCCCACACGCACTATGGTATCGGAAGGGCGGAACTCCCGGCTCGCCAGCTTATACGGCTTGCTGATAGGGGTGACGGTCGCCACCCCCGGAAGCATCTCCAGCTGCTCGCCCAGCTGTGGCTCGAATCGAGTTCCGATCACGCCTATCACGGTTCGCTCCTCCCCACCGGAACGGTGGCCCTGCAGCCCCTTGCTCTCCAGGCGCGCCAGGACCCCCTGGATCTGCGCCTCCGTTGCCTTGCTGGACATCACCACTATCATCGTCCGTCTCCCTAGCCTTTCTCGCCGTCCGTTCCCAGGTAAAACAAAAAGCAGAGGATCTTGTCCTCTGCTTCTACGGCACGACGGGGTCTCGCGGTTCCTCAGCGTCTCACGCTAGACAGGAACCCCGCCATGCCGTCTCGTAAAGTAATACCAGGAACCGACTTGCGTTCTCATGCCTTCCAACAACCTGCGGCCCAGCCACCTGGACCAGGTTAAAGAGGAGTATAGAGTACCTTCTTTAGCGATGTCAATAGCGATTTTCTTGAGATCAGGCCGCGGACACGATTTGCGACGCTGCCCTCGAGGCTCAATAACCTCGAGGGCAGCATCTTCGGCAAGCTTCGCGCCACGAAGCCCCTCATCTCAGCATCAACCCGCGGCGTCCCACCTCCAGAGGCGGCCGCCCAGCGCGAGGCCGTAGAGGGTATCCCTCGAATAGCCCGGCGGAATGGCCAGGGCAACGGGCGGGCGGCCGTCAGGCGCGGGTGCCAGCCTGTGCCAGTTACGAGCGTCGTCACGCGAGACGTACACGCCGTCGGCGGTGGAAGCAAAGAAGGTGTGGCTTCGGGCGAAATCCGGGAGCGCAACAAGCGACAGTACGGGCACGCCGCCCCTCCCGACTCCCCCCGGTAGCCACAACGGCCAGACTCCCTCGCGGGTCCGCTCGGTGCCACCCGGTACCAGACGATAGACCGATTCCCCATTCCCTATAAAGAACATCTGGTCATTCGCGTAGCTGTCGGGAATCCCCAGCACCACAACCCGGTTGTTCGAAGGCCTCGTGAAGTAGCCAACCCACTGTCCGTCGGGCAGAATCCGGCGCCACACCGCAATTCGCCCTCGACCGCCGTCCATGGGATCCCGCCAGGTCCCCACGAAGAGCGCCGGTTTTCCGGCGGGGTCGATGGCGATGGACATGGCGACAAGGTACTCACCGCCGACCGGAGCCTCCATGTCAGCCCAACTGCCGCCCCCGTCTGTCGAAAGGTGGAGGGTACCGGTGGAAGCCGCCACCATCACGCCATCCTCGATGAAAGCAGGAGATAGGCCGAGCAGCACCAGTTGGTGGCCTTCCAGTCCCAATCTCCGCCATGCTGCACCCCTGTCATCGCTCATAAACATCCCGTCGGAAGTAGCGACGTAGGCCCTCCCGTCCTCGGCGAAGGCAGGGGAAATGGCCAGAGAGGCAACGTCCGCCCCCGCCAGCCCCTCGGACATCGATGCCCAACTCTTCCCGCCATCGGTAGACCGGAATAGCTCCTCAGACGGCCCCCAGGCGAAAAGAGTGGCGTCGGAATCGAATGCTGGAGATAGGGCCAGGCCAACGAAGGAAGCGGCGTAGAGCCCCTCGTTGGCCGCCTTCCAGCTGGCGCCGCTGTCCTCCGATCTGAGGACCCCACCACGCGCCAGCCCTGCCAGTAGCAAGGAGCCGGTGAGGGCAACGCTGAGGGCCGTCCGCTCCTCCGCGGCTACACGCCAGGAAGTCCCCCCATCGGCCGACAGTGCGATCCCGCCGCCCGTCCCTGCCATCACAAGGTGGTCCCTGGCGAAGTCCGGGGAGACGGCAATCGCGTTGATGCACAGGTCCACCAGTCCCTCGTTGGCGGGTTGCCAGCTGGCGCCTCGGCTCATGGAACGCAGGACTCCCTGGGCCGCGGTCCCCGCGAAGACGGTCCCATCGGTGCCAAAGCTCGGGGAGACCGCCAGAGCCTCCAGGCTGTCCCCCTCCGGGCAGGCCCACACCTGCTCCCACGAACTGCCTCCATCGGCGGTGCGGTGAAGTCCCTCCTCAGTAGCAAGGAAGGCGGTTCGGTCCTGTTGGAAATCGGGTGAGAGAACCAGGGCAATGACGGCACGATCAGGCAATCCGGAGTTGCGGGATTGCCAGCTGCGCCCCTCGTCCTCGGAAACAAAGAGTCCCTCCGTCGCGCTGCCCGCCAGAATCGTGGTGCCTCCCTCCGGTCCGCGGGCCGTGGCCAGGGCTACGATACCGGAAGTGCCCCTGGGCTGGGCCAGCAGCTTCCAAGTGTCCCCGGCGTCGATGGAACGATAGAGATTGCCATCGGCCGTTCCCACAAACAGCGTGTGGTCCGTAACGAAGCCCGGGGAGAGAGCAAGGGACTGGACCATCAGGTTGTTGAGTCCTTCGACACGGACCTCCCAGCTGTCGCCACGGTCACGTGAGCGAAAGACCCCGATGTGGGTGGCGGCGAAGGCGGTCCCGTCCGAGGGAAAGTCGGGCGAAAGGACGACGGTAGGGACAATGCCGCCTTCACGAGCGGCCAGTGGAACCCAATTGCCCAATTGACTGCCTCCTGTAACTCGCCTCGAAGCGCGGCGAGACGAGCGTGCGGTTTTTCGGCCTGATGTCGGCCTCTTAGGGGAGGATGATACCAGCTTGCCGCTGCCCGCGAAACCTGTTGCCGTCTGCGGAACCCGATGGTATAATGAATTCTGTCGTTGGGGGATCGTCTAGCGGTAGGACAGCTGACTCTGGATCAGCAAGGTGGGGTTCGAATCCCTGTCCCCCAGCCAGCACAGAGGGCAGAACTCATCGTGAGCTCTGCCCTCTGCTTTTACCTTCTTTGAGACAGCCCCGGCCCTGGTAGTTGGACGTGGCACGCTACGGAGTGGCGCCCGCGGGCACCACCACCAACGCCGGCCTCGAGTCCCCGGCCTGAAGTTGCCGGCCGGCCAAACGGGTCAACTCCTCGACGCTCAGTCCCAGGAAAGTGTCCACTATGCGCGGATCACACTGAGTGCCAGCGGAGCGGATGATCTCCGCGCGAGCGACCTCGACGGAGCAAGCCCGGCGGCAGGATCGGTCCGAGGTCATGGCGTCGAAGCTGCCCGCGATGGCGAGGATGCGAGCCCCCAGCGGGACCTGATCGCCCGAGAGGCCCAGGGGATACCCGGTGCCGTCGATGTGCCGCTTCTTAGGGACCATCGCCGCCGAGAGACGGGATCCTACGAGAGGCGAGCCATCACTCCCGGTAGCGTCCCATCTCGGGTACGGAGGTTGCACGCTCCGTTAGATGGACCATCGTCACGCGGACCACACCACACGGGAGGTCACTCACTTTGACTCAGACCAGACTCGACAGAGGGGGCGTGAACGCAGGCGACCCTGGCCTCGGGCGGTTCATCCGCCGGGCCTTCGCAAAGGGGATGGGCTACTCAGATGAGGACCTGGAGCGCCCCATAATCGGCATCTGCAACAGCGAAAGCGAGCTCAACCATTGCAACAGCCACCTGGGAGCCATCGCCGAAGCGGTCAAGAGGGGAGTCTGGCAGGCAGGCGGGCTGCCCATGGAGTTCCCCACCATCTCGATCTTCGAGATCTTCACCGAGCCCACATCCATGCTGTTCCGCAACCTCATGGCGATGGACGCGGAAGAGATGATCCGGGGCCAGCCCCTGGACGGGGTCGTGCTGCTCTCCGGCTGCGACAAGACGACGCCCGCCTACCTCATGGGCGCCGCCAGCGCCGACGTACCCGCCCTCATGGTGACGGGCGGCCCCATGCTCAGCGGCCGCTGGCAGGGCCACGACCTTGGGGCGTGCACCGACTGCCGCCGCTACTGGACGGAGTACCGCGCGGGCACCATGACGGACCAGGAGATGCTGGAACTGGAGAACTCCCTCATCCCCAGCACCGGCCACTGCATGGTGATGGGCACCGCGTCCACCATGGCCGCCGTCGCCGAGGCTCTCGGCATGACCCTCCCAGGCTGCGCCGCGATCCCTGCCCCCTACTCGGCCAGGCTCCGACTCGCCGAGGCCAGCGGGCGGCGCATGGTGGGGATGGTTCGCGAGGGGTTGCGACCCTCCAGACTGATGACTAAGGCCGCATTCGAAAACGCGATCCGGGTGTGCATGGCCCTGGGGGGCTCCACCAACGCCGTGGTCCACCTCCCAGCCATCGCGGGGCGACTGGGGATCGATCTGCCCCTCGACCTGTTCGACCGGTTGAGCCGCGAGACCCCCGTCATCGCAAACATGCGCCCCACCGGCAAGTACCAGATGGAGGACCTGTACGAGGCAGGCGGCGTCGCCGCTATCATGAAGGAGCTGGAGCCCCTTCTGGACACGACGGCGCTTACCGCGACAGGAAAGAGCGTGGGGGAGAACCTGGCGCAGGTGGGCCACGGAGAGCTGTTCCGGGACGTCGTGAAGCCCCTGGCGGAGCCCATCTACCCCGAAGGCGGGATCGCCATCCTTCGCGGCAACCTCGCCCCGAACGGCGCCGTCATCAAGCACGCGGCCGCCACCCCCCGCCTACTCCAGCACAGGGGCCGCGCCGTCGTCTTCGCCTCCATGCGGGAGGTCGTGGACGCCGTGAACGACCCCAACCTGGACGTCACGCCGGACGACATCCTCGTCATGCAGAACGCCGGCCCAGTCGGCGGCCCGGGCATGCCGGAGTCGGGCTTCATCCCGATTCCCAGGAAACTCCTGCAGCAGGGGGTGCGCGACATGGTGAGGATCTCCGACGCCCGCATGAGCGGCACGGCCTTCGGCACCATCGTCCTCCACGTGGCACCGGAGGCCGCCGTGGGCGGACCGCTGGCGGCGGTGCGGACCGGCGACATCATCGAGCTGGACGTCCCGAACCGCAAGCTAAATCTTCTGGTCAGCGACGAGGAGATCGAAGAGAGGCTGGCGGATTGGACGCGGCCTGAGCCGTCCCCCCCGTACAGCAGGGGCTACGGCTGGCTCTACCTGAACCACGTGCTGCAGGCGGACCGGGGCTGCGACTTCGATTTCCTGACCGCGCAGGGGTTGGGGCCCAAGTTCTGAGTTCTGGGGATGGGGATGGGGTCATCTGGAGTGCGTGTGCGTCAGCACCGCTTTGGCGCTGACGTGACGCACTCCAGGACGCCCCTACCCGAACGTTATCGGTATCGGGATGAACACCAGCACGAAGATGACCATGCAGGCGACCGCCAGCAGCTTCTGCCGCGCCGTCAGCTCGGTCACGTCGTCCAGCGGCACCGAGTGAACGCGCCCCAACAGTAGCACCAGCGCCACCCACAATATCCAGCCCTGCCACAGGAAGCTCAACGCCGCCAGACCCCCGACGACGGCCCACGTCAGCCACCTGGCCCGCTTCCCCAGCAGCGAGTACACCACGTGCCCGCCGTCTAGCTGCCCCGCGGGGATGAGATTCATGCCCGTCACCAGCAGTCCTGCCCACCCCGCGAAGGCCACGGGGCCGATCATCACGTCCATCCCGTTCGAGGGAAGGAACCGACCGAACACCAGGAACTTCATCGCCGCATACAGCAGCGAGTTCCCCTCCTGGAAGTACGCCGGCCCGGGCGGGATGAACCCTACCGTAGACTGACTCAGCCCCAGCAGCAGCACCGGGATCGCCACCACCAGCCCCGCCAGCGGACCCGCCGCGCCCAGCAGCAGCAGCGACCGCCGATTCCGAGGCGGCGCCTTTATCTGTATCACCGCGCCCATCGTCCCCAGCAGCGTCGGGAACGGTATGAAGTAGGGCAGCGTCGCCGGCACCTTCTGCCACCGCGCCACCACGTAGTGCCCCATCTCGTGCGCCAGCAGGATCCCCAGCAGAGACACAGCAAACGGCCACCCCGCCAGGAGGTTGTTCGGATCCTCGGAGTACCCTGACCCCACCCACAGGGTCGAAAGCACCGTGAGCGCGAACATCCCCACCGCGACCCACGGCCGCCCCGCGCTCTTCGGCAGCTCGCCGGGAATGCCCAGCGCTATCTGGTCCTCTCCCTCATTGCGCAACAGCAGGACGTACCCGAGATCGTGGAAACGCCCCTCCAGCTGATCGAAAACCTTATCGGGCTCGATCAGAAACCGCCCCCGCAGCTCTATCGCGGGCTCCCCGGACGGGGTAGGCCTC
>JAJYKO010000192.1 GCA_021788565.1 Chloroflexota bacterium | reverse complement strand
CGAGGCCCTCCTCCGCGAGCTGCGGCCCCGCTTCTACCTGACGCAGCTCACCGGCCCCACCCTCACCAACGACATGTACGGCGTCTTCCTGGCCAGGAGCCTCGGCGCCCGCACCATCGCCTTCGGCACCCACGTCACGCCCATGCCGCGGGAGACGATGGAGCCGTTCCCCGCCCTGGACTTCGTCATTCGCGGGGAGCCGGAGTACACCTTCAGGGATCTCATCGAGACCCTCGGCGCCGGCGGTGGCGCGTCCGTCGGGCCGGATCAGCTCTCCGCGATCCAGGGCCTCGTGTGGCGTCGCGGCGACGAGGTCGTGGTCAATCCAGACCGGCCCTTCATCCCGGACCTGGACGACCTGCCGCTGCCGATGCACCACCTGCTGCCCAACGACAGCTACCGCGTCCCGATGTTCGACGGGCCCTACAGCTTCGTGGTCACCTCCAGGGGCTGCCCCGCCGGCTGCCGGTTCTGCATCAAGCACGTCAACTATCAGTACTCGGTGCGGCTGCGCTCGCCGGAAAGCATCCACGAGGAGCTGGTGAAGCTGAGCGAGCTGGGCGTGCGCAACGTCCACATGTACGCGGACCTCTTCACCGCCAGCCGCGAGCAGGTCGCCGGCCTCTGCAAGCTGCTGATCGAGAAGGGCCCGAAGATCCACTGGACCTGCAACAGCCGGGTCGACCACGTCGACGAGGAGATACTGGGGCTGATGGCGAAGGCCGGCTGCTGGTGGATCTCCTGGGGGATCGAGTCCGCCAGCCCTCAGCTGCTCCACCGCGTCCGCAAGGGCATCAGCCCGGAGAAGGTGGAACGGGCCCTTCGCTGGGCGCACGCCGCCGGCATCAAGAACTGGGGCTACTTCATCATCGGGCTTCCGGGCGAGACGGAGGAGACGATCAAGCAGACCATCGCCTTCTCCAAGCGGCTGCCACTGGACCTGGCCCTCTTCCACATCGCGGCCCCCCACCCGGGGACACCGTTCTTCTTCGAGGTGATGGAGAACGGCTGGTTCCGCCCCGGCACCTGCTGGGAGGAGGTGGATATGGACCGCTCGACGGTGCTGGACTACCCGAACCTCAAGGCCGAGGATCTGGAGCGGTGGCAGAAGCGAGCCTTCCGCGAGTGGGCGCTCCGCCCCGGTCCTGCCATGACCTATCTGAAGATGCTCACGACCCCCGGCGCCCTCAGGTCTGCGCTGGAGGTCGGCATCCGCCACCTCGCCTGGGCGCGGGGATGAGGACGGCTCTGATCCCGGGGCTGGTCGGCGACTGCCCTTAGGCCCAACACGGTTCACGTAAGCTGTGCGTCAAACCTAACCCCCCCGCCCCCTTCCCGATACGGGAAGGGGGAAGCTCTCCCCTTCCCCGATGTCTCTCCCCTTCCCCTGTGGGGAAGGGGCCGGGGGTTAGGTCGGCATCAGACATCTGGCATGGGCCATGGGATGAAGATAAAACCTGTGCTAAACAGTGCCCCGAACTCATTGAGTCGCACGACCTGTCCTCTGTGCGGCAGCGGCGATTCGCGGCGCTTATTCCGGCCGAAGCGCTCACCTGGGCCGGTCGTTCGGTGCCAGAACTGCGACTTCGTCTACGTGGGTCCCATCCTCCGCACCGACCACATCGTGGCTGAAGCGCAGATGCTGGAATCTGTACCCGATGAGCTCCGGTCGACCGCGGACCTGGCTTTGCTGGAGGGCCGTTGGGAGAAGGCGCTGATAGATGGGTACATGCGCGAGTACCCGCAGAAGATGCAGAACGCGAACGAGCTTCTGGCGACGATCGAGAGGTTCGTGCCGAAGGGGAACATCCTCGACTTCGGAGCTGGACCAGGATTGTTCCTTGAGGCAGCCAGGGAACGTGGTTGGAGGCCATACGGACTTGAGCCTCTGGTCGGCTTCGCCATCTTCGCTCGCGGTAATTTCGGTCTGCCCGTGGTCAACGATCTCCTTCGTGACGGCGTATTTCCTGAGGGGCGTTTCGATGCCATCACTGCGATCCAGGTGTTGGAGCACGTCACCGATCCTTTGAGCGAGCTGTCCAAGCTGAGGCGACTCCTGCGGTCCGGTGGAGTGCTCGCGGTAGAGGTTCCCAACGTCGCGAGCCCCTGGGTGAGGTTGCTGGGAGCGAAGCACAGGCACTTCGTGGAGGACCACCTCAACTTCTTCGGCCCTCGAACACTTCGGCACTTTCTGGAATTGGGCGGTCTCACAGTGGTTCAGGAGGGATTCAGCACGAGGCAGATTTCCGTTCGCTCGGTCTTTAGTCAGCTGCTTCGGCAAATTGGCACTCGTCGTGGACCTTTCGGGGCCCTGGAAGAGCTGATCTCCGGGACCGGCCTGGGCCGGACCACTGTTGCTCTAAACCTGGGCGACATTGTGTATGCGATTGCGTCGAAGTAGGACAGGGAAGGTCGAAAGATGAGCGCTCAGGAGACCAGTCCGGCAACGGTCTACGTAGAGCCCATAGTATCCCCGCGGCGAGCGGTTCGCGAACGCGACCAGTGGCTACTTCTGAAAGTCAGCCTGCTGTCTGCCGACGCGGCGGCCCTGGGCGCCGCCATCGCTCTGGCGTACGTCGTCCGGTTCAAGATGGGCATACCGTTCCTCGTGACGCCCGGACACACCGTCGCCTACTACTCGTCAGTCGCGTACTGGACCGTGCCCGTCTGGCTGGGGATCTTCGCTCTCTACCGCCTTTACGATCGACAGTACCTGTTCACCGGCTTCCACGAGTACACGCGGGTCGTGAACGGCTGCACCGCGGGCACCCTCGTCATGATGGTGATGAGCTTCATGGACGAGTCGCTGTTCATTTCCCGCGGCTGGCTCGTGCTGGTGTGGGGCTTCTCGGTCCTGATCGCGGGCGGGTCTCGCTTCGTCCTGCGGAGGGTGCTCTGGCACCTCAGGCACCGGGGGTACCTGGTGACGCGCGCGGTGATCGTGGGCGCCAACGAGGAGGGGAAGGCCCTCGCAGCGCAGTTCCTCGGCGACCCCAGGTCCGGCGCGCAGGTTGTGGGCTTCGTGGACGGCTCGCTGCCGGAGGGAACGGCGGTGGTTGGCGGCCGGCACGTCATGGGCAGACTGCCCGAGCTGGAGCGGGTGATCCGCGAGGGCGGGATCGGAGAGGTCGTGGTGGCCACCACCGCTCTGGCCCGCGACGAGCTTCTGGACCTGTACGTCCGGCTCGGCCACCTGGACGGCGTGGAGATCCGACTCTCCTCGGGCCTCTTCGAGATACTGACCACGGGGATCAGGGTCCAGGAGATCAGCTCCGTGCCGCTGATGACCCCGTCGCGCGTGCGTATCACGGGGATCGACGCGCTGCTGAAGGCGATGCTGGACTACAGCGGGGCGCTGATGGGCCTGATCCTGCTGAGCCCCGTCCTGCTGGCGATCGCGCTGCTGGTGAAGCTGGACTCGCCAGGGCCGGCCTTCCACCGACGCAGGGTGCTCGGCCGGGCGGGCAGGCCTTTCGACGCCTTCAAGTTCCGGACGATGGTGGTGGACGCCGACGAGCGGCTGGCGGCCGACCCGGAGCTGCGCGCTGCCTTCGAGCAGGGTCAGAAGCTGAGGGATGATCCCCGCGTCACGCGGATCGGCGGCTTCCTGCGCCGGACCAGCCTGGACGAGCTTCCTCAGCTGGTCAACGTGCTGCGGGGGGAGATGAGCCTGGTGGGCCCGCGCATGATCGCCCCTTCGGAGGCCGCGTTGTATGGCAAGTGGCAGCTAAACCTGCTCACCGTCAAGCCCGGCATCACCGGTCCCTGGCAGGTGCACGGCCGCTCGGACATCCCGTATGAGGACAGGGTGCGCCTCAGCATGCACTACATCCGCAATTACAGCATCTGGCTGGATCTGGAGATCCTGCTGCGGACTGTTCCAGCCGTGCTGAGGAGCGAGGGGGCGTACTGAGGATGCGGCATCATTGTCTGCTGGCAGATCTCCCGTAAACGTTACAGTTGCAGATGTGGTCTCGCTCGAGCGGCACGGACAGAGGCCAGCGATGCATAGCGAAAGTGGGGAAACCGTGAGATGGCAAATCGCCTGACCCTCGACTGGCCAGAGGACACTCGTCGTGGTCCCAACGATTGGCTCGGCGCGCGGTCGCGAAGCCTGATGAGGGTGCTGCCGCTGGGCATGGCCTTGATTCTGGTCGTTGTCCTCGCCACCTACAACCTCCAGAACTACCCGCGAACGTGGTTTGACGAGGGCATGAACCTCGATACCGCCAAGAACCTTGCCCAGTTGGGTCGCTACGGACTCCAGTCTTCGGACGGGTTTCGGCAATTCGACAGTTCTGTCCAGACTGGACCCACCGTGCTCGTCCCAGTGGCGTTGATCTTCAAGCTCTTCGGAGTTGGGCTAATCCAGGCCAGACTGGTGATGGTCGCGTACCTACTATTCGCGGCGGTGGGGATGTACTGGACAGGAAAGCAACTATTCGACCCGGCTGTTGGCACAGTTGCTATCCTCGTTTTTGCTTCTGCAACTCAATTTGGTCCCTTTCTCAACGGCCGGGATGTTCTCGGAGAGGTACCCGCTGTTGCTTTCCTATGTTGGGGTGCCGGTGCCTTCGTCAGGGCACGTGGGGCGAAAAGCGGCGCCCTCTACGCAGGTGCTGGCTTGCTTTTCGGGTTAGCGATCCTTACCAAGAGCCAGTTCGTGCTTCTTGTTCCGCTCATCCCACTACTTTGGCTTGCCGGCGGTCTAGGAGCCGGCCATGACCGCTTCCCTGTTCGCCACCTATTCTTGCTGGTTTCCGCGCTTATCTTACCAGCCGCCCTGTGGTACATGTATCAACTTGCGATGCTCGGGCCCGACCAGTTTCTTGCACACATGACACAAATGTCGAGGCAAGCCCGTTTCTCCAGCTACGTCACGCCGTTAAGCAAGACTTCGGGCAGCATCAGTCAATTAGTCTCTTCCAGCTTCGGTATCTCCGGTGCTGGCGGGCTACTGTATGTGTGGCTAATCACGGCCCGAGAAGACTGGCGAGGGCAACCCGAGCGATTAGTGCTGCCGGGGTTTGTAACACTGTGGCTTGCCTGGTATGTCGGCCTGTCCATCGGCTGGTACCGCTACGCTGCGCCGGCGGCTATGCTCTCGAGTCTCTTCGTGGCAAAGCTGTATTGTGACCTTGGCAGACGCTTTACTCCCCTTGGGAGTGCCCAACACGGCCTTGCCTTCCGTCGATTCTTGGCGGACCCTCTGGGCACGGCTCTCCTGGTACTCCTGGCAATGACCCTGTTCGCTGGAGTCTGGCAGAATGGCCTGGCAATTTCCAAGGCCCGAGACGACTCTCCGGAGAAGTTTGCGGCCCTCGTTACCGCGCAGGTTCCGTCAAATGCGGTCGTAGAGTCTTTCGAGTGGGAGATTGACTTCCTCACATCTCGGACTTACCACCACCCGCCGGTAGCCATGATGGACGATGCCACTGGGGTCGCTTTTCTTGGCCGTTCTCCTGAAACCCTGAAATGGTATCAGGTCCCGCCGACGGTCTCCTACCTCATAGACGGACCTATGTCGAAGACCGGGGTCTATCGCCCCGAACTGCAGAGCGGTGAGTTTCGACGCATCGCTTCGTATGGAGACTATGATCTATACAAGAGAGTTGGGGCGCCATAGCTGTCAATGGCGACCCGAGTAGAGGCGGCCTGGCCTAGTCATCGCCGCGGCGGTAGGCTTTCTGAACTGGCCGGCAGAACGGTCCGCACCGCGCGCCATGATCAGGAGACTTGGCTCTGTGCAATTCACCGCGGCGGGGTTTTGTAAGTGAGGATTCTATTCCTGTCTCGGTGGTTCCCGTACCCACCGGACAATGGCTCCAAGATTCGGATATCCAACATCCTTAAGCAGCTCTCACGGCGCCATGACGTCGACCTGGTCACGTTCTACGAGAGTTCAGACATAGTGGACGAAGATGCACTCGGCACGTTGAAGCAGGTCTGTCACGAGGTTAAGCCTGTGCCCTACAGGCCGTACCGACCCGGTAGCGCAAGGGCGGTAGCGGGTCTGCTGTCGCGGCAACCCAGATACCTGGTGGACACGTATAGCTATGCCATGCAAGCCGCTATCAAGGAAGAACTTACCACGCACCGGTTCGACGCAGTCGTTGCCTCCGAATTAAGTATGGTCCCCTATACTATCTCTATTCGAGGCATTCCTGCGATTTTGGAGGACTCGGAGCTGTCGATTGCCGACGATGCTTTAAGAACCGGGTCGCTCGCGAAGCGTGCCAGGTGCTACCTCACCTGGCTGAAGCTGGTGTCGTACCTTAACAGCGTTCTGCCCGAATTCGCTGCCTGCACGGTCGTCTCGGAGTCGGAGAAGGGAAGGCTAATGAATGCGGTCCCAAACTACCGCAACGTGAAAGTGATTCCCAACGCGGTGGACCTGTCGCGATACGATGGGGATTTCGGTGCTCCGCATCCGAACACCCTGGTGTTCTGCGGCGCACTCACCTACAGCGCGAATTATGATGCCCTGCGGTTCTTTCTCCGCGATATCTACCCCCTGATAGCTCGCGACGTCCCGAACGTCGTTCTGCGGGTGACCGGCAGGATCGAAGGAGTCGACCTATCATCTCTGCGGAGCTACCCGGGCGTGCAGTACACCGGGTACGTCGACGACGTTCGGCCTGTGGTTGCGCAGAGCTGGGTTTCTGTGGTGCCGCTTCGCGTTGGTGGCGGCACCCGGCTAAAGATTCTGGAGTCGATGGCGCTTGGTACCCCAGTCGTTTCCACCTCCAAGGGCGCGGAGGGGCTGGCAGTGAGTGATGGCGAGAACATCCTGATCGCGGACCAACCTAAGGAATTTGCTGCCGGTGTCGTCAGCCTCCTGCGATCCACCGAGCTTCGTGGCAAACTCGCGGCAAGCGGACGCTTCGTCGTGGAGTCGCGATATGACTGGGATGGGGTCGGACGCGAGCTCGTAGAACTGGTTGAGCGGGTCACAGCTGGCGGCACTGCCACTGTGGGCGCTGAAGGAATGGTGAGTTGAGAGGAAGGGCCTTCTGGGTTCTGTCGAGCGTCGCTGCCTTGGTATGTACTGCCGTATTGTTCGGACAGGGCGTGGCGGTGGCCCAGACAGGCGACGGTGGGTGGTCGCCGCCTGTGCTGTTGTTCAAGGTCTCCGGTACCACCGACAGGGTCATAGGCTCCCCCATTGTCGTCGCCGGGGAAGACGGAAGCGTGCACGTGTTCTGGCAATACGATGTCCCGGAGGACGCCAACCACTCCGCTCACGCGGCGATCGACTACACGCGGTGGGATGGGAAGTCATGGTCCAAGCCAGTTGACCTGGTGGACGCGCCGACGCTTCATCTGTCAAGCGCTGCCATCGACCGCAACGGATATCTCCACCTCATGTGGCAGGGGGCGCTGGCGAGGCTGTTCTATGCTCGGGCCTGGGAAGGTGATGCTACCTCCGCCAGCAAGTGGACGAGCCCCGTTCCTGTGGACATGGGATACGTCAACGGTGAGATCGTCGCCGACTCCCGGGGCTGGCTGCACCGCGTCTACGCCAGGCCCGGGCACCTCGGCCCTTACTATCAGGTGTCGAAGGATGGGGGGAATTCGTGGTCCTTTCCGGTGAACGTTGCCAGGACCTCCAATGTGAACTCTGGAGCCGACTGGGTGCGTTTGGCAGTCAGCGACAATGGTACCCTGCACCTGGTCTGGACCGAGTTCGCTCTACCGAATGGATGGCCTCCCGCGGGGGTGTATTACTCGCGTTCCGAGGATGGCGGCAAGACGTGGTCGACCGCTGTGAAGTTCGCTGGATATGGATACGATCAGATCAACGTAGCGACTGCAGGAAATAACATGGTGCACGTGGCCTGGAATGGCATGGTCGGGATCGGAGGGAAGTACCATCGCTGGTCGCCGGATGGGGGTCGAACCTGGTCCGATACCTCCACGATAATGGGTGGTGGAGGCACAACCGGACCTCCTCAGCTGGCTCTCGACAGTGCGGGCGCTTTGCATGTCATGACTGGTGTTGACCAACGTGTCTGGCATGCCGTCTGGCAGAATCAGGCATGGTCCCAGCCTGAGGAGGTCCTAACTGGAGACGAGACCGGCATACCACCGCTTGGAACGCAAATTAGCGAGCAGACGAGGCAAATAGAGCAGATCACGATGGCGATCAGTAATGGAAATCAACTTCACGCTGTCTTCTGGGACGTGCGCAGAAAGGACAGGGTCAACTACGTCTGGTACACATCAAAGACCGTCGTGGCTCCGAGCGTGCCGCCCGTGTCGTTTGCGTCTCCGGTGCCAGCGTCAACTGCCGACCGATCGAGGTCCACGGACCGGCCTCACCCCGGATCGTCGGCTTCGATCGCCCCGCTGCCCCCTGCTGTCCGCCCGTCTCCCGGCGCACTTGGTACCACGTCCGATCCTACCGCGGCACAGCCA
>JAJYKO010000191.1 GCA_021788565.1 Chloroflexota bacterium | reverse complement strand
GTGATGAGCGTGCCGAAGATCGTGGTGAACGAGAAGACCGAGTTCGTGGGGGCATTGCCGGAGGACCGCTTCCTGAAGGAGGTCATGAAGGCCCAGGGCAACGGCAAGGCGTAAGGAATCCCGTACGACTGAACCCAATAAACATAGGACCGCGGGTGCAACCATCGCCCGCGGTCCTATGTTTATGGTGTAGGAGGAGCCTCGCGGCAGCGACGGTCCATTTGCCTAACGGGGCGTTCACCGACGGCAGCCTGCGAGTTCGCCGTCAAGAGCCGGCTCCTACGAGCGCCAATTCCACCGCGCTCCTTCCAGTACGGGTCTGAATCCTGCTAGGCGGGAATAGGGCCTTGAGTCCCTTGGCCCATCGAACAAGTTAGCTGGAGGAACGAGATGGATCGAACTCGAGGCAAGGCGCTGGTGGCCGGGCCGCCCGTGTTTGAGGAACCGCCTGTCGCTCGATTTCTCTTCGGGGACGCCCGCTTCTCCTGGTTCTGGCTGATCGTGAGGCTGTACGCCGGGTACGAGTGGCTGACGGCCGGCATAGAAAAGCTGCAGAGCCCCGCTTGGACGGGCAGCCACGCAGGAACTGCCATGTCGGGATTCGTCAAGGGGGCGCTGTCTCAGTCCAGCGGGGCTCATCCAAATGTGCAGGGTTGGTACGCCACCTTCCTTCAGGCCTTCGTCCTGCCGAACGCGATGGCCTGGAGCTACGCGATCAGCTGGGGCGAGACCCTGGTCGGGCTCGGCCTGATAGTTGGGTTGTTCACGGGAATCGCGGCGTTCTTCGGCACCCTGATGAACGTAAACTACCTACTGGCGGGAGCCGTCAGCATCAATCCCGTCCTCTTCATCGTGGGCACCTGGCTCGTGCTCGCGTGGAAGACGGCGGGCTGGTTAGGGCTGGATCACTGGGTGTTGCCGGCCCTCGGAACTCCGTGGGCGCCTAGGCTGGTCCTACCGGGCATGCATGACGAGTCGCCTCCGGGCCAACAGGAGCGCCGGTCAGCTTGAGCGGCGGCTGTGGGGCCCGTCCACTCTCGGGTGGCCCCCACAGCTCTGACCGCCTGGTGCCAAGCGGCACGATGCCCGCGCCCTCACCCGTGACCTCCTCTGGTCAACGGAGTCGACTCCGGCCGGTAGCGGATCTCGGCCTCTCCCTCCAGGACCGCCTCGCCGCCCTGGTTCTTACACACCGTCTGAAGGGTCATGCGTCCTCTCTCGCGATCGTACTTGCTGATCGTCGCTGTGGCCGTCACGGTGTCCCCCAGGTAGACCGGACGGACGAACCGCAGAGTCTGCCCGGTGTAGATCGCGCCGGGGCCTGGAATCTTGGTGCCGATGACCGCGGAGATCAACCCGGCGACGTACAGCCCGTGGGCGATGCGCCTCCCGAAGCGAGTGTGGCTGGCGTACTCGGAGTCGAGGTGAACTGGGTTGGTGTCCAAGCTGAGGCTGGAATAGGTTTGAACGTCTTCTTCAGTGATCTGCTTGGAGATGCTCTCGGTGTCTCCCTCGTTCCATTCGCGCACGTTACTCTCTCCTTTTCTGTGCGTCGACCTGACCGAACCGCGCCATCAAAGGCTTCGCCGGCCCGCTCTCGCGATTTAAGGTGAATGAGGTGAGGATCATCTAGGCCCGCCCGTGCGCTACTCAAGAGGTGAGTCGGCGCAAGAGCATCATGACAGCACCCCAACGTGCAGAACGACGGTGAGAAAGAGAGTCAACGCTGACGTGCTCCGCTTGGAGCCGGACTACCGAAGCTTGGGAAAACAAGTCCTGGTTGATGAGGGCATTGTAGTTGCGGATGCCGATCTGTCAAGTCCCATTTCAAGGCAAACGGAATCCCGTCGCGGCACCTTCGCCGTGTCCCCGCACTACACTCGGTCGGCCGAGCCGAAGAGCCGAATGTAGTGACCGGCCACGTCCCTGAACGATTGGCGGGTCAGTTGGACGATAGGGTTGATCCTTACCGTCTCCGGTTTCTCCGCGAGCAACTTCTTGATGCGCGCAATAGCCTCTGCCGACATATCGGTATAGATGTTCACCTTGGCGATGCCATGCAGGATGGACTGCTTCAGCCTCTCGTCTCCGGTGGAGGAGCCTCCATGGAGGACCAGGGGAAGCTTCACCGCCTCGTGAATCCTCGAAAGCAGATCGTAGTGGATTGCGGGCTCTCCCTTGTACTGTCCGTGCGCGGTGCCGACGGCTACCGCGAGCGCCTCGACCCCAGTCTCGGCCGCGAACCGCACCGCTTCCTCAGGCTTGGTGAGAGCCTCCTCCGTCTTCTCGTACTCGGCCCCCTGCCCGACATGGCCGATTTCCGCCTCGGTAGATACCCCGATTGCCTTGGCAGCCTTCACCATATCCCGAGTGATTCGCACGTTCTCCTCGTACGGAAGGGACGAACCGTCGAACATAACCGAGGTCACTCCCGCCTGAATGGCCCTCATGCAGCTCTCGTAGCTTCGGCCGTGGTCAAGGATAATCGCGACAGGCACCCTGAGCGGGAGCGCTTCCTCTCGTATCGCGTGCACCAGGGTCTCGAAGCGAACGTCCTTGAAGAACGCCTCGGCAATCGCGACGATCACCGGCGAACTGTTCTCCACCGCAGCTTCCAGCGCTCCTTCCGCGCTCTCGAGATTGGGAACGTCAAACGCCCCCACCGCGTAGCGATGAGCCTGCGCATCCTCCAGAAGCTGGGTCATGGGGACGAGCATATGAATGGTTCCTCCTCTTCGTTAGGGGGCTCCAGCGTCAATGCCAGTGAGTGACTGCGAATAGGGGTGGTAAGAATATATGGCATAATGATATATCCTTTCGCGCATCTTACATGCCACAGCATGCCCAGTCAAGATACAAGACAGCGGCCGGGCGGCGCCCTGGGAATAGGCCAGATCCTAGAGGTGAGCCCTGAAGGGGCGGCCCAGGGCTGACACGTGTCGCCCTTTCAGGGCTGCTGGCCGAACTTCGTATCCCGCATTCTCCGAGCGCAAACGAGATGCGTCAAACACAAAGCGGCCGGTCGTCTCCGACCGGCCGCCCATCCAACTGCCGTTCTGATCCTACTTGTCGCGGGCCTGCTCCAGGATCGCCCTGCTCACGTTGGTCGGCACGGCCTCGTAGTGCGAGAACTCCATGGTGTAGCTCCCGCGCCCGTGAGTGATGGACCGCAGCTGCGTGGCGTAGCCGAACATCTCGGCCATCGGGACCAGCGCCCGCACCGCCTGCATCTCGCCCTTGCCATCCATGCCCTGGATCTGGGCACGCCTCGAGCTCAGGTCGCCCATCACGTCTCCCAGCAGCTCCTCGGCGATCACGACCTCGACCTTCATCACCGGCTCCAGCAGTTGGAGCCCGGCCTTCTGAACCGCGTTCTTGAAGCCCATCGAGCCCGCGATCTTAAAGGCCATCTCGGAGGAGTCGACCTCGTGGTAGTCTCCGTCCACGAGGATGGCGCGTATGTCCACCATAGGGTACCCGGCGAGGACACCGGCCTCCATCGCTTCTTTGCACCCAGCCTGCACGGCCGGGATGTACTCCCTGGGAATAGCGCCGCCCACGACCTTGTTGACGAACTCGAAGCCCGATGCCGGGGGCAGCGGGTCCACCTCGATCCACACATCGCCGAACTGACCGTGGCCGCCCGTCTGCCGGACGAACCGCCCTTCTGCCTTCGCCTGCCGCGTGATGGTCTCCCGGTAAGCCACCTGCGGGGTGCCCACACGGGCGTTCACCTTGAACTCGCGCATCATCCGGTCGACGATCACTTCCAGGTGCAACTCGCCCATTCCGGAAATCAAAGTTTGGCCCGTTTCCGTGTCGGTGCGCACTCGGAAAGTCGGATCTTCCTCCGCGAGGCGGCCCAGCGCCGTCGCCATCTTGTCCTGGTCGGCCTTGGTCGCCGGCTCGATGGCCACAGAAATGACCGGCTCCGGGAACTTGATCGCCTCGAGGACGATCGGGCTCTGCTCGTCGCAGAGGGTGTCGCCGGTCACGCTGTGTTTCAGTCCCACGACGGCGGCGATATCCCCGGCGGCAACTTCGTTCACGTCCTCACGATGGTTGGCGTGCATCTTCAGCAGCCGTCCGATCCGCTCCCTCTGGCCCTTCGACGCGTTGAACACGTAGGAGCCGGCGGTCAGCTTGCCGGAGTAGACCCTGAAGTAGGACAGCCGCCCCACAAACGGATCGGCGACGATCTTGAAAACCAGCGCGGAGAACGGCTCATCTTCGCTGGCGATGCGCGCCTCCGGCTCCTCACTGTCGGGGCGAATCCCCGCCACTGGCGGCACGTCCACGGGCGACGGCAGGTAGTCCACCACGGCGTCCAGCACCTGGTGGATCCCCTTGTTCTTCAGTGCGCTCCCGCACAGGACCGGGACCAGCTTGCCAGTCACGGCGGCCTCGCGGAGGGCCGCCCTCAGCTGATTGACCGAGATCCCCTCGCCCTCAAGGTAGAGCATGATCAACTCGTCGGAGGTCTCGGCTATCCGCTCCACCAGCTGCTCGCGGCGGGCCCTGGCCTCGTCGAGCATGTCGTCGGACACGGGTCCAGTGGTGAACGGTTCCGCGGCATCGCCGGTGAAGATGATTTCCTGCATCTCCAGCAGATCGACCAAACCTCGGAAGGAATCCTCCTGTCCGATGGGAAGCTGGAGCAGTGCTGGACGGGCGCCCAGGCGGCTCTCGATCATGCCGATCGTCCTGTCCAGGTCGGCGCCGCGGCGATCCATCTTGTTGACGAAGCAGATGCGGGGTACGTCGTACCTATCGGCCTGCCGCCAAACGGTCTCGGACTGCGGCTCCACGCCGGCGACCGCGTCGAACACGACGACGCCGCCGTCCAGCACCCGCAGAGAGCGCTCGACCTCGACCGTGAAGTCCACGTGCCCCGGAGTGTCGATGATGTTGATTCGGTGATCGCGCCAGGATGCCGTGGTGGCGGCAGAGGTGATGGTGATACCCCGCTCGCGCTCCTGCTCCATCCAGTCCATCACGGCGGTACCGTCGTGAACCTCGCCGATCTTGTAAATCCGGCCGGTGTAAAACAGTATCCGCTCGGTGGTGGTCGTCTTGCCGGCGTCGATGTGCGCGATGATCCCGATGTTGCGTGTCTTCCGTAACTGTACGTTGTCTGCCAAGACTCTCTTTTCCCTTCCGTGCCCGGCTGCGGGGCTCCCGCTGCGACACAACAAAAGGGGTCGGATCACAGGATCCGGCCCCGCTGACTCGCTGAGTTGCGACCGCGGAAACGCCCGTATTCGGCGCGGACTACAGAAAGCGCCCGCGCATGCCCGGCTGTCTCGCCGCCCCCCATGCTGGGAGACGTGCCATACACAGCCGACGTACCAGCCAGGAAACAACCGTCACATTTAACGTAGTAAGTATACCAGAAATCGCGGTTCTTTTATACACACTTCTAACCGCTTTCAGACGCTCGATTGACGAAAACCTGGCAGGATGTTTGCTGTCATCAATGAGCGGCGGCAACGCCGCTAGAAACAAGTTCGACTACGCTTCATCAGGAGGTGAATAAGCATGGCAAACACAGGATTGTCTCCCTGGCGGCAAGCGAGACCTACGACCACCTTCCGTGACGTCGTGGACCGCATGTTCGACGAGAACTTCTTCGGACCTACCTGGCTCTCCGGAGGGATGGGAACCGGGTTCACCATGGACGTCTACGAGGAGGGCAACAACTACGTGGTGGACGCCACCCTACCCGGGGTGAAGCCCGATGACGTGGACATCTCTCTGCAGGGGAACACCCTGACCATCAGGGGCACCATAGCCAATCCTGGGCAGCAAGAGGGACGCAAGTACCTTCTGCAGGAGATCACCAGCGGCGAGTTCACGCGCACTATCACCCTCCCCGCGGAGATCGATGCCAACAGCGTGGATGCCACCTTCAACCATGGCGTGCTCCATCTGACCCTGCCGAAGGCGCCGGCCTACCAATCGAAGCGCATCCAGGTCAAGACCAGCAGCTAGGGCTAGGTCACACGTTTACTGGCGTCCTGGAATCGACGCTTTAGCGGGTAATACCCGGACGACCGGCTGAAGCCTCGATTCCAGGATCCAGGCGAAGGCCCACATGTTGGAGGGGGACGTTCGCCCGCCGGGAGGCGGCTCCTACTGACGGGGAAGCGAAACCTGAGTCCGCCGAAGGGTGTCTACATATTGTGAAGTGAAAGTGCCCGGCCGGATAGCACGCGAAAGGAGTGTTTGCTATGACCGACAGGACTGGACCCATCTGGGAGGAGTTCAAGGTCTCTGGTGCGCAGCTGGTGGATACGGTGAAGCAGCTTGTCCACGAGGGCAACATCCGCCGCATTCAGGTACGACAGGAGGGACGGACTCTCCTCGAGCTGCCTCTCACGGTAGTAGCCGTGGGCGTGCTGATAGCCCCGATAGCGGCGGCCCTCGGAGCCTTCGCGGCCCTGGTGACGGACTGCACCATCGCGGTCGAACGCGACGTGGAGCCCCCAAGCCCGCCGGCTGAGTAGGAATTTCGCGCCAGAACAGAGTCTGGGCCGCCCCTGACCCAGGCTCTGTGCTATGAGGCTATGTCTGAATCAGGCTAGCCATGGGCTGAAAGCAATCGCGCTACCGTTGGCACTGCCTCACCGCCGGCACTGGCCCGCACTCTGCAAGGCACATCGTGGAGGTTATGAACATGCGCGCTCAACCCCTGGCAGGACAGGACGAATGGATCCCCGTCGGCGACATCCGACTTCACGTGCGCCGCTGGCACGGGGAGGGCGTCCCGTTCGTGCTTCTGCACGGCCTGGCCTCCAACAGCCTGACGTGGGAAGCCGTAGCCCGAATTCTCAACGCCGCGGGACACGAGGTGATGACCATCGACCAGCGAGGCCATGGCCTCAGTGACAAGCCGACGCAGGGATACGGCTTCCAGGAGGTGACGACGGATCTACGCGACCTGCTGGTTTCCCTCTCTTTGCGCGGAAAGCCCATCCTCGCCGGCCAGTCGTGGGGCGGCAACGTCGTGCTGGAGTTCGCCGCGCGCTACCCAGGGCTGTCCCGGGGACTCGTGCTTGTGGATGGCGGCTTCATCGAGCTCTCGAGCCGACCAGGGGCAACCTGGCAGAGGATCGCCGTGGAGTTAAAGCCGCCCCAGATGGCCGGGCACCTCCGCGGCGACATCGCCGCGCGCCTCCGGCAGGCACACCCGGACTGGAGTGACGAAGGGATCGAAGCCACCCTCGGGAACTTCGAGACGCTGCCGGACGGTACCGTGCGTCCCTGGCTCAGCCTGGACCGCCACATGGCCATACTGCTGGCGCTCTGGGACCACCACCCGCCTCAGCTGTACGGGCACGTCACCGAGCCCGTCATGATCATCCCAGCGGCTGATTCGTCGGACTCGGCCCGGCAGCAACTCAAGGAGCGCCAGGTCGAAAGAGCGGCGGCTGGCCTGGCCAGGTCCCGGGTCCACTGGTTTCGGTCCACCGACCACGACATCCACGTTCAGCGACCCGCCGAACTGTCGGAGGTCATGCTCCGCGCCATCGCGGATGGCTTCTTCTGAAGTGAACTCGAGTCGCCCCGGGCCACCCGCTCCAATACCGGGCCGTCCGGCGTATCCACAACCCGCCATCCCATCGACTCTATGCGGCTCCGCAGAGCATCTGCCCCGCGCCAGTCGCGCAGGTCGCGCGCTTCGCTTCGGGCCCGGAGCAGGTCGACAACCTCGGTCGAAGGAGCCGCAAGGTCCAGTGCGGGGCCACGCTCCTGAAGAACAGCCCCCCAAACGTCGTCAGGGATGCCGTCCTCACTGGCCGGAAGCCGAAACGGCCCGAGCCTGTCCACTGGAAACCCTAGGCCGCCGGAGAAACGCGCCTCCTGCCGGCCTCGCAGCAGCGTGACCCCACCGCGCCCGATTACCCGACAGCCGCCCTCCTCTAGGTCCACGACCAGGGCGGTGTGCTCATCTATCCCCACGATTGTCGAGTCCGGCGGTAACAGTTCCACCAGCTTCCGGAAGCGATCCACTCCCATGAAACACCGGCTGGTGTCCAGTTCCGCTCCCCCCTCGTTATTGTCCCAGTGAGGAACAAAGGTCAGCGACAGCCCATATGGACCGAAGAGGTCTAGGCCCCTACGCCAGTGGAGATCTTCGCCCACTTTGTAGATCTCGTACACCGGGAGGCAGTTGACCCCGGCCGCCACCGTGGCGGCGCTGGCCAGCAGGACCGCGCTGCCGAGCCGATGTTTGGCCCGCAGGTAGTCCCACGCCAGGCTGCCATCCAGCTGTCTCACCGCATAGCTCGGACTGCCTGGACCTGCGAAGATGACGTTCGCCCCCAGCATAGGAGCCAGGATAAGTGGATCGTCGGGACTGGCGTCGGTGCCACGCCGTCTGGCAGGGACAACCACGGTTTCAGGGCGGTAGTTCTGAAGCCGCTCCTCGAGGAA
>JAJYKO010000190.1 GCA_021788565.1 Chloroflexota bacterium | reverse complement strand
CATGGAGAATCAGGTCACGATACCCCTGGAAAACGCTATTTCCGGGGTTAACGGGATCTCGCAGATGAACGGCACCTCCTCGCAGGGTCTTTCGCGAGTGGCCGTTCAGTTCGCGATTGGGACGGACGTCAATATCGCGGCCAACGACATCTCGCAGGCTGTGAGCAGGATATCCGGACAACTTCCTTCCGGCATCCAGACGCCGACGATCTTCAAGGCGAACCCGAATTCCAGCCCCATCATGAACCTCACGCTGACGGGGGCATCTCCAGAGGACCTGTACGACACCGCCACCAACGTTTTGCAGCCCGCTCTGGAGCAGGTGGCCGGTGTGGCATCGGTCCAGGTTCAGGGCGGCCTGGTGCGCCAGGTCAATGTGACCGTTAACCCCGCCAAGCTCCAAGCCTATGGTGTATCTCTCTCTCAGATCACCCAGACGATAGCGAGCCAGAACGATAGCATACCGGGCGGCAGCACGACCGAGGGCAATCAGATTAAGTCGGTGAGCACCGACGCCTATTACCAGAATGCCCAGGATCTGAGGGACCTCGTCATATCGAGTCGGCCGGGGGGATTGCCACTGACGCTGCAGCAGGTGGCCGATGTGCAGCAAGGTTACGCTCCAGTCAACCAGGTGACGCACTTCAACGGGGCCGACGCAGTCGGTCTCTCGATCACGGCGCAGAGTGGAGCTAACATCGTCGCGGTGGACGACGCCGTCAAGGCGAAGCTCGCGACCCTGGAGCACACCCTGCCCGCTGGGATGAAGACGGCCGTCGTGAACGACGCAACGGTCTTCACCAGACAGTCCATCCAGGCAGTCGAGGACGACCTGGTGCTGGCAGTTCTCCTGCCGGCCCTGGTCCTTCTGCTGTTTCTCCACCGCATTCGTAACACCCTGATCGTGGTGCTGGCTATCCCCACATCCTTGATCTCGACCTTCACGGTCATGTTCTTCATGGGCTTCAGCCTGGACCTGATCTCTCTGCTGGCCCTGTCGCTCCTCACGGGCATCCTGGTGGACGACTCCATCGTGGTTCTGGAGAACATCAACCGCCATCTTGGGATGGGGAAGAGTCCGCTCCAGGCTGCCCTGGACGGCCGAATGGAGATCGGCCTGGCCGCGGTCGCCATCACCATGACCGACATCGTCGTGTACGCGCCAATTGCTTTCACGAGCGGCCTGGTAGGTCAGATCTTCCGAGAGTTCGGCCTGACCATCGTTGCCGCGACCCTCTTTTCTCTCTTCGTTTCCTTCACTGTGACGCCGTTGCTTGCCTCTCGCTGGCTGAAGGAGTCCGACGACGAGGAGAAGCTCGCGAACCGAACCGGTGGCGGTCCGTGGTCGCGCTTTACCTCCGCCTGGGAGCGCAATTACGGACGGCTTCGCAACGGCTACGGCCGGCTTATCGGTCGCGCGCTTCGAGTTCGGCCCCTCGTGATCCTGATTGGAGTTGGGGCGCTCGCCTTGAGCGTGTCTTTCATCCCCCTGGGGTGGCTTCAGACGGAGTTCACGCCCCAGGAGGACAACTCCCAGTTCTCAGTGAGTATTAATCTGCCGAATGGTACACCGCTGCAACAGACTGAGCAGCTTGTGTTTGCCATGGACGACGCGGTTCGCAATATGCCCGGCGTGCTGCAGACCTACACCACTGCCGGTGCGCGAGGCGGCTTCTTCGGTGCGGGAAGCACCAGCAGCGGCCAGATATCGGTGGACCTCGCTCCGGTAGGGCAACGACCACCGATCACGGACTACCTGACGAAAGTCCGGACCCTGGGGGCGTCGATGGCCCGGCAGTACCCGGGGGCATCAATCGTCACCCGATTGCAGAGTTCCCTCGGGCCAGGGGGAGGCGGGGGCTTTGTCCAGGTCGTGTTCCAGGGACCCGATATCAACGTGCTGAACCAGCTGGCTAACCAGGCTACAAGCGTGATACAGCAGGTACCCGGCGTCGTGGACGTGCGGAACGAGGCGTCACAGACGGTGCCGGAACTGGCGGTACAGATAAACCGGGCGAAAGCGGCCGAATACGGGGTGACCGCTGACCAGATAGGTGCCGCCGTGCGAACTGCCGTCGCGGGGACCACGGCCAGCAACCTGCGTCCAAGCGGCAGCACGATCCAAACCCCTATCGTGGTGCAGATCGCCGGAAACCAGACCATGAACAGGACGCAGATCGGCAACCTGCCTCTGGTCACCTCGTCGGGCTCAACTATCGCTCTCAGCCAGGTGGCTCAGATAATTCCGGCTGTGCAGCCGGCACAGCTTCAGGACCAGAACCGCCTGTTGGAGGTCACGGTCAGCGCCAACACCTCCGGAGCGCCTATCGGCGAGGTCACCCCCGCGATCCAGAAAGCGATGACCGGCGTACAGATGCCAAGCGGCTATTTCTACACCTTCGGCGGAGCCGCGCAGCAGCAGAGCCAGGTCTTCGGTCCTCTATTCGCGGCGTTCGGCCTGTCGATCTTGTTCATCTACATGCTGACCTCGTCGCTGTACGAGTCGTTTCTATATCCGCTCGCCGTCATCCTGAGCCTGCCTCTCGCTACGGTGGGAGCGCTCGCAGCTCTGACGCTGACGGGAAACACCCTGAACCTGTACTCTTTCATGGGTCTGATCATGCTGATGGGGCTGGTGGCGAAGAACGCGATCCTGCTCGTGGACTACACCAACACGCTGCGAAACCGCGGATACGCGCGTCTGGAGGCGCTGCGTGAGGCGGGCCGCACACGACTGCGGCCGATCCTGATGACCACCGCCACGATGACGTTCGCCATGCTGCCTCTCGCGGTCAAGATCGGGGCCGGTTCCGAAGACCGATCTCCGATGGCGACGGTGTTGGTAGGTGGACTGCTCACCTCGACGCTGCTCACCCTGATCTTCGTACCGGTGATGTACAGCTACCTGGACGACTTCGGTGATTTACTCGGACGAGTAGGGCTGATGTCTCGTCGTCAGTGGGGCGTGCCGGAGCCCGTCGCCGTTGCGGTTGAGGGCGACCGTCCCATGCGTGGCGGGTCGGACGGGACCGGGACGGGAACTGATCAGGGCCACCCGGACGCTTCGTAGTTGCTCGGCTTGCCCCCTTAAGTAGAGGCCGGCGTGACGCGAGTTGGCGCAGCGTCACGCCAGCCTCTACCTGGGTCACCCCACCTCGGGATGGAGATTCCACCTCGGACTCAATGTCGATCGATCCTGGCTCCTTGCGCCCTCCGTCTCCCCATTTCTCCCTAAAGCAAAGCGGTAACCAAACCCGCGGGGTCTTTGGCCCCTGATCCTCGAGACCCCGCGGGTTTCATCCTGCCTTTGGTTTAAACCCTGCCAGGGCTGGCCCTGGGCTGAAGCGGCCGCACCACTGAGCGCGGAAACTCTACTCACTTCTGGACGGTCGCCGCGTCGGCGCCAGGAGCCGAAGCACCCACCTGTAGGGTGGGCGCTTCGCTTCGTTGACGAGGTCCTATGCGGTATGTCACGCCGCGGCTTCCCGAGCCTCGCCCTCCTTCGCCTTTTTGACTTTCGAGTTCACTCCATGTGCACTTTCGGCTTCGTGCACGGTGAGCTGTCTAGCTAGAGCTATCCATTCGGTGAGGGCCTGGGACATCTCGTCCATCCGCGTCAGGAGAACAGGAGGGGCACCAGTAAGTCCCCATCCGCTTCGCCTGGCGAGCTCCGCGTCCGCCTCCCTACACAGGTGCTGAAGGTCGATCGTGGCGTCTTCAAATCGACTAAGAAGTTCGTGCCGTGTCTGTTCGGCTTTTGCCATATTAGTAGTTCTCCTGCGGTTTGCGTGCGGTACCGGCCGCATAACGCAGTTCATCGCATTTCCAGTTCCCGAGCTAGTAGCAACTGGCATGGTTCAGCGTTGGGGTCGCGGTGCCGCTGAGGGCTCGGGAGGACGATGGGAGGGCGAAGCTCCTGCTGAGCCGCCAGTTTCCTACCGACGTGGCGGCTCGCCGGGAGGCTCGCCCTCCCCGACTGTAACCCCATCTGCCCTACCTCCTGAACCATTCCTGGCAACTCCCGCACCGACCGCGGTAAACATGGCAATCGTAAAGTTTCGGTAAAATCCGCCGAACACCCCTCCCCATCGATTGACAGCTGTAGAATGCTGCACTAAACCAAAGCCAAGGTGAAACCCGCGGGGTCTCTGGGAATCATGGCGCGTCAGTACAGGACCACGAGCCAGAGACCCCGCGGGTTTGGTCGCCGCTTAACTTTAGTATCGTCCGCGGCTTCGGGTTCAACTACGCGGCCTCGCGGGGAATGTGCTTCGGTCGGTTCGCTACCCGGACCGGCACCCGCCGGCAGTGGTGGGACGGCGACTCCGACCGCTGCGCCCGCAAAGCCGGCTCAGCCAGCTAACGCGACGGCGAGGACTGTACCGGCTGCTCCAACTCCCGCAGCTTCGGTTCCGAGCAAGAGCCAGCTGCCGGCCGCGGTGCCATCTCCGGCCGCTGCGACCGACGATACCGACGGTCCGCAGCCCCCGGCCCGGTCTCGGCGCAGCAGTTCATCGCTGCCGTGGCCGGTCCGGCCCAGCAATCCCAGAAGGAAACCAGAGTGCCGGCGGCGGTAACCATAGCCCAGCCTATCCTCGAGTCTGATTGGGGACAGAGCCTGCTCTCGACGAAGGGCTACAATTTCTTCGGGATCAAGGCGATCACAGGACCCGGGCCGGCCGGCACGATCAGCGTGGATATCTGGGAAGTGGAGAACGGTCAGAACGTTGCCATGCAGTCCGCCTTCAAGGCCTATCACAATCTCGCCGAATCCGTGCTGGACCATGGGATGTTTCTGGTGGAGAACCCACGATACGCGCCCGCCTTCAAGTTCAGCGACCCGGCCAAGTTCGCCCGACAGATCGCCGCGGCCGGATACGCCACCGACCCCGCGTACCCGGGCAAGCTGATAGCACTAATCCAGCAGTACAGCCTCGCGAAGTACGACACCGCGCCGTAGCGGTCGCCACGCACTGCCTATCCTGGACTGAGGCCAAGGCCGGCTCCGTCGTCATCCCCGCGCTCCCCATCGTCATCCCCGCGCTGCCCCTCGTCATGCCCGCGGAAGCGGGCATCCATGGCACCAGCGACTAGCCTGGATCCCCGCCTTCGCGGGGATGACGAGGAGTGGCACTCCCTCTTTCAGAGGAATGACGGGTACGACGTGGGAATGACGGTTACCAGTACACCCAGGTACTCTGAGTGGGAAACCATGTAGATTCCACAATGGCTTCACCCCAGTTGGAAGCCCCTCGGGAAGGGATCCTCCGGGTCAACGACGATGGTGTTGAAGCCGCTGATGTAGGCTCGGCCCCGTATTGTCGGGATCACCGCCGGGTATCTGCCTACCTTGGTTTCCTTCAGTAGCCTGCCGTAGAACAGGCTGCCGATTATGCTCTCGTGGACGAACTCCTGGTCCAGCGGGAATTGTCCCCGTGCGTGAAGCTGGGCCATCCGCGCGGACGTTCCGGTCCCGCACGGCGAGCGATCCATTCCCGACGGTCCGTAGATGGTGGCGTTCTTCATCGTCGCTCGCGGATCGGTAGGCGGCGCGGTGAACATGACGTGCGAGACTCCTTGTATCAAGGGGTTCTCAGGATGTGCGACTTCGACGAGCGCATTCAGGGCAGACCGAATCTTCCTACCCGCTTGAATAAACTCCCCGGCGTTCGTCGGCTCGAGGTCGAGGCCGATCGTCGCCGCGGGAAGGATGGCGTAGAAGTTCCCGCCGTATGAGATATCGGCCACGACCCCGCCAATGCCCGGGACAACTACCTCCACGTCCTTGAGGTATAGGAACGACGGGACGTTCTGAAAGGTAACTCCTTTCACACCGCTGTCGCGCACCTCCACCTCGGCGAGAATCAGTCCGGCCGGGGTCTCGACCACCAGATTGGTCACTGGCTTCGTGGCCGGCAGGATGCCAGTCTCCAGCAACACGGTGCAGGCCCCGATGGTGTCGTGTCCGCACATCGGGAGGCAGCCGCTCACCTCGATGAAGACCAGGCCGATGTCGGCTTCTGGCACGGTGGGAGCAGTGACTATGGCACCCGACATCGCGTTGTGGCCTCTGGGCTCGTACATCAGGACCTGGCGGATGTCGTCCCACTGCTCCTCGATGTACTGCTTCTTCTCGAACATGGTGTTGCCGGGGATGTAGGGTATACCGCCAACGATAATTCGAGCGGGCTCCCCTTCGGTGTGAGCGTCCACGGCAGTGAACATGCGGCTGAATCTCAAGGTCTATCCTCCTGTGTCGCCGAACCGACTGGGCGCGAACCAGTCGGCTGGGAAATCCAACGGCTGCTTCGTGACCCACTGGGCGATGAGCCGACCCGTCGCGGGGGCGAGTCCGATCCCGGCTCCCTCGTGACCCGTCGCCACGTAGAAGCCCTCGGTGCCATCGACCGGCCCGATGAGAGGCAGGTGATCGGGGCTGAACGGGCGAAGGCCGGCATACGTGCGGATGCACCGAATCCCCGCGAGGGCGGGAAAGAAACGTATCGCCCTGTCCACAATGCCCTTGATCGCTCCGAGGCCCACGCTCCGGTCGAAGCCAACCAATTCTCGGCTGCTGCCGAGTAGAAGATTACCACTTCGAGTCGATTCCGCGACCATCGCGACCTGGAGATCCGCTGCCCCGCTCTCTACCGTCCCGGTGTAGCCAGCCTCCATGAGTTTGTGCCGCACGGTCACGGGCGTTCTATCCGTCACGACGATCTGCCCTTTGCGCGGATGGACCGGCACGTCAAGTGCCGCCGTTTTGGCTACTTCGGCCGTCCAGACCCCCGCGGCCACGACCACCTTGCCGGTGGGAATCCGTTCGGTCGATGTCTCCACGGCCTCGACTCTTCCGCGCCCGTCCAGTACCACCCGGCGCACCGCGGTGTCCAGCCGCAGAGAGAGTCCGAGCCGCTGCGCGCCCTTCACCAGGGCGACCGTCGCGCGGCGCGGCTCGACCTGGGTGTCTTGCGGAAAGATGGCCACGCCAGCGAGGTCCCCGGCGAGCGCAGGCTCCACCTCGTGGATCTCCGCCTCGTCCAGCATGCGGCACGGCACGCCCGCCGCGGCCATCTCCTCGACCTTTCGCCTGGTGGCAGCCAGGGCCTGCTCGTTGTCCGCCACCATCAGGCCGCCCTTGACGTCGTACTCGAAGTCGAAATCCAACTCCTGGGCCAGGTCGCGCCACAGCTCCAGGCTGCGTTTGCCGAGGGGCAACTCCCTGGTCAGCTCCTTGTCCCACAGAAGGAGGTTCCCCTCGCAGGCTCGGGACGTGCCGGAGGCGAGTGAGAAGCGCTCCAGCAGCTGAACTGACAGCCCTTCCATGGCGAGGTAGTAGCCGCAGGCGGCGCCTACGATCCCGCCGCCTATGACTACCGCGTCCGGGCTCTTGCTCGACCTGTTCAACTGCTATCCCTGCTCCAGCAGCGCATTCGCCCAACTCGCGCCGAGTTCGGTGAGCTTCCCGGGTGTGGGGATGCCGGTGCGCGGGTCCCAGCCGAAGGCGCCGTAGTACAGCTCCAGGGCTCGCTCGAACTCCGCCCTGTCGAGCGCTTTCCCCTTCAGGAGGCCCCCCTCCAGCGGCTCGAAGAGCCTTTCCGGCAATCGGTCGTCCGTCCGAGAGATGCCTTGCCTTACGGAGACGGCGCGCTTCATGGTGATCGTGCGCTCCCCCAGCTTCATGACTTCCCAGAGGGTCGTATCCCATCCCGTCGCGGCGGCCAAAACTTCCGCCACCTGCGACATCTTGAGCAGCTTCCCTGGCCCCGCGGTGAAGATGCAGAGCCCCAGGGTGTTGAAAACCTGCCACGTCATCTGCATGTACGCAAATTGGCGCACCTTCTCCGGACCCAGGTAGATCGCCGGCACTGGCTCGTGGATACCCAACTCCGCCATATCCTGCACGCCAAAAGCGCCGGCCTGGAAGAGATAGTCGTGGGGACCCTCGGTGTGATTGGCGCCCGTGGATGAGAGCGCGTAGGCGAGGGCGAGGCTTCCCTTCCCGCGCGGCTCGTGCATCGCCATCTCCTGGCCCTTCGTCTGCATGGCGAAGCGATCCGCGCCTCTACCGATCCGCTCCGCCGCTCGCCGCGTGCCCTCGGCCAGCAGATCACCTATTCCCTCTCGGTGGGCGATCATGCGGATCAACTGGATGACGGCCCGATCGTTCCCGAAGCGCAACTCCAACCCGCCGGTGTCTTTGAGCGACAGCAAACCGTTCTCGAAGCACTCCATGGCGAAGGCGATGGTCGCCCCCGTGGAGATGGTGTCCAGGGTGTAAGCGTTACACAGTTCGTGGGCCTTGCACACCGCTTCGAGGTTGGATACGCCACACAGCGATCCGAAGGCCCCGGTGGTCTCGTATTCTGGACCGCCATAGGCCGGGTCCACCTGATCCGGTCCATCGGATTGGGCTACTCGTTTGCACCGCACCGGGCAGGC
>JAJYKO010000189.1 GCA_021788565.1 Chloroflexota bacterium | reverse complement strand
GCTCGCTCGCCTCACGTCCCGGCGAGCCGCCACGTCGGTAGGAAACTGGCGGCTCAGCAGGAGCTTCGCCCTCCCATCGTCCTCCCGAGCCCTCAGCGGCACTGCGACCCCAACGCTGAACCATGCCAACACATTCTCAACTGGGCACGGAGTTTGCCTAGTGTAAGATCGTGCAAGGTCTGAAGCAGGAGCTTACCCTAGCTGGCAGGAGATTGACCCGTTATGCAGAGCAGCGTGGCCAGGATGCTAATGGACTCGTTGAAAAGACGCGATCCTCTTGACGCAGAGTGGTTCTGGGAAGCAGGAGTGGTCTCGGCCAAAGAGGGAACTCCTCTGGACATCGTTATATGGGACGCCGTTCGGGAGATTGTGGAGCTGTATCAGCCCCAACTGCCGGAGCACGCCGCGGGAGCACCCCTGCAGCAGAAAGTCGAGCGGCTCGTCTGAGCCGGCCACTTTCGTCCCTATGCAAGCGGTCGCCACGGCCATGAGCGACGGGAGGGCGGCCTCGACAGTCGAGGCCGCCCTCCCGTCGTCAGGCGCGGACCCGCCCGCGAAAAGAGTAAGGGGCTTTCCTACAAGGCAGAGGGTCTTGCCGGCCCGCCCATGGCACGACGCCTCTCGCGTCGGCCTCGTCTAGCGAAAGCGGGCCAGGGAGCGCGAGGTTCCTAGCACCTTGACCATCAACCCGGTGAGGGCAAAGGCTGGGCCGAGAATCCCCACCATCAGGGCATTGTCCCGTTGCCCCACGAGATAGAGGCCGGCCGCAGTGAAGATCGATGCCATGCTGAAGCCAAGGTAGGCCTCATCAGGGACCTGCTCAAAGCTCCATGCTACGGTGTCCTGGCGGGGCGTCACGTCGGTTGCCATGCTGATCCTCTCCTTCATGCGGTGATGCCTCGGTCCGCGCAGCATCAGAGTCGCTACGCAGGCCGGGCTGCTCGAGTGGAAACCCAGGATATCGTTATTTGCCGCACGATTCATGCCCGTTATTACGCTATTCCGGCCGCGAAATGGATCCTCTCACCCTGGTACAAATGACCCCTGGGGCACAGTTCTCTTGACTAAAGGTAGGGTGTTTTTCCCACCTCAAGATGGGGTGTACTGCGGGTAGTCACGTCCGCTCCACGTGCTAGTCTCTCCAACGTAGTAATCCTGTCTGGCAGGCAACGAGTTCGCCTCTACCGTGGCTTGCCGAACACAGGTAAGGTTGTCAGTCTTGGAGGGAGACTATGTCCAACAGAAGCATTCCACCCGAGCCCAAAGAGCTGTCGCGAAGGCACTTCCTGGTAGGTGCCGGAAAGCTCTTCGTGGGTACGGCGGTGGGCGCGGCCGGCCTGAGTGCCGTCGCCTGCAGCCAGGCAACCAAGCCCGTGGCTCAAGCGGCAGCCGCGGCGGCTCCAACCGCAGCCGCTACGACCGTTCCCGCGGCAGCGGCGCCAGCCGCTCCAACTGCGATGCCGGTTGCGGCGAGCTCAGCCCCCGCGACCCCAGCGTGGCCCTGGCCCTACGCAAAGCTAGACCCGCAGGCAGTGGCGCAGGCAGCGTACGAGGGCTTTTACAAGGGAGCCTGCATGTACGGTGCGTTCAACGCGATCGTCGGAGCGTTGCAGAAGCAGGTCGGATCCCCATTTACGATGATACCCACGGACATGACCAGGTACGGTGAAGGTGGCCTGGTAGGCTGGGGGACTCTGTGCGGGGCACTGAACGGATCGTCGGCCGCCATCAACCTCGTCACCAAAGACTACTCTCCGATCGTGGATGAGCTGACGAGCTGGTACACTACCACCGCCCTGCCGACCTTCACGCCCGCCAATCCGAAAGTGAAGATCTCGGCCACCAGCGTCTCGGACTCCCCGCTCTGTCACGTCTCGGTCACGGAGTGGTGCAAGGCGTCGGGCTCAAAGTCGGAGTCTCCTGAGCGCGCGGAACGGTGCGCCAGAGTTTGTGCGAGCGTTGCGTCCCACGCGGTAGAGCTTCTCAACGCGAAGCTCGCCGGTGGAACGATTCCAGCGGCGACCTACGGGGCATCCGTTAAGACATGCGGAGCATGCCATCTCAAGGGCGGCGTCATCGAGAACGCCCGCGGGAAGATGGACTGCGTGCAGTGTCACACGCCTCAAGAGCTGGGGTCCGACCCGAAACACCCCAAGCTTTAGACAAGTAGCAGAAGGCACTTGTCATTCGGCGACGCGTCCTGGCACCGCGAGAGTGTCGGATCGCATTCGCCGGCAGATGATAGCCAGGTGGATCCCGCAGCCACGTTCCGAACCGCGTGGCTGCGGGATTAGTCTATCCCCATCCATTGCCCCTGCGTCATGTCGATTACCATGTACCGATTGTTATGGTACAATCGTCCCCGTCTCATTATGTCCCCGGCTCGGTGTCCCCAGTTGAGGGGGCAGCCAGTTGGGTCCTTTGGAAGGAGCAGTCCATTGCGAAGCATAGCCTTGCCCCGTTTCTCGTTGCGGATGGCCCCAGTATTGGTACTCGCCCTTCTCCTTGCGCTGCTAGCTGGCTGCGCGCCCGCCGCCAGCCCCACGCCGACCGCCGCACCCGCGAAATCCGCCCCCTCGGCGGCTCCCACGTCTGCGCCCGCGGCGGCTCCCACCTCTGCCCCCTCGGCGCCCACCACAGCCCCCGCAGCCGCCCCGGTGGCGACGACCGCCCCCTCGGGCGCGGCCACGACCCTGGTTCTGTACGGCGCCGGCACCCTCGCGGGTCCGTTCAATGAGATCGACGCCAGCTACCAGAAGGCCAACCCGAACATCAAGATCCAGGCTCAGTTCGGTGGCAGCGTGAAGATGGCCAAGCAGATCACGGAGCTGCACCAGCCAGCTGACATCCTTGCCGTCGCCGACTACAACGTGATCCCACAGCAGCTGTACGCCCACGGGAGCCAGAAGGCGGACGCCAACTGGTACGCAGGGTTCGTGGCTAACGCCATCACCTTCGTGTACACTGATAAGAGCAAGGGTGCCTCGACCATCAACGCCAACAACTGGTATGACGTGATGGCCCAGCCGGGCGTTCAGATCGGTCGATCCAACCCGGATACCGACCCTTCGGGGTATCAGACGCTGCAGATGCTACAACTGGCTGAGAGCTATTACAAAAAGCCTGGTCTGGCTCAAGCGATTCTGAAGAACGCTCCCCAGACGAACATCCGTGACACCGAGACCGAGCTGATCGGTGCACTGGAGGCCGGGCAGATCGACTACCTGGCGATCTACCGCTCAGACGCGATACAGCACAACTTCAAGTACCTGAAGCTGCCGGCGCAGATCAACCTGAGCGACGCCAGCCTGGCCAGCGACTACGCCAAGGTCTCAGTAACAACGAAGAACGGCACGCTCAAGGCCGGCCCGATCATCTACGCCATCACCATCCCCCAGGACGCGCCGCATCCGCAGCAGGCCGAGAAGTGGGTTCAGTACCTGCTGGGCCAGCAAGGGCAACAAACCATGCAGCAGAAGGGGTTCGTCGTCGTTAATCCGCCCATCGCGAGCGGCATCGACAACGTTCCGGCGGGCATCAAGCAAATGGTCAAGCCATGGCCGGCGGCGCAGTAGCAGCAGACCGAGCAGGCGGGGCCCGACACGTTTTCAGTCGGGCCCTTTTCGCCCTGCTGTGGTTCCCGAGCGGAATCCTCCTGGCCTTCATCCTGCTGCCCATGATCCAGATGGCTGCTGCGCAATCGTGGGACACACTCAGCACCGTTGCCGTCATGAGTGACGTGCAGGCATCTCTCTGGCTGAGCCTGGAGTGCGCGGCCATCACCGCGATCTCAGGTGCGCTGTTTGGTACCCCTTTGGCTTATCTCCTGTCTCGCCGCACCGGCCGGCTGAAAAGGGTGGTCGAGGCATTGATTGACCTCCCCCTGGCGGTTCCGCACACGGTCGCCGGCATCGCACTGCTGTTCGTGTTGGGCCGCCAGGGATGGATCGGCGCAACTACCCAACCGCTTGGAATACAGTTCTGGGGCTCGGAGCTGGGCATCATCTCGGCCATGATGTTCGTGAGCGTTCCATTCATGGTGGATTCCGCTCGGCTCGGATTCGAATCCGTGGACCCGCGCCTGGAGAAGGTGGCGCGAACCCTGGGCGCGACGCCTATCGAAGTGCTCTGGCGGGTGAACCTCCCGCTAGCACGGCGGGGCATCTGGACCGGAGTGGTGCTCGCCTACGCCCGATCCATCAGCGAGATCGGATCGGTAATGGTGCTCGCCTACTATCCCATGACCGCGCCGGTCAAGATATACGACCTCTACCTGCAGAGCGGGCTGCGGGAGTCCTCAGCCGTGGCGGTACTGTTGCTGGGAGTCAGCCTCTCGACCTTCCTGGTAATGCGCTTCATGGCTGACAGGGTGTGGGGGGCCAGCCGGCCATGACCTACCTCACCGTCGAAGGGCTATCGGTGGTTTTTCGCGAGTTCCGGCTCCAGAACGTTAGCTTCGAATTGGAGATGGGCCAGACTCTTGCCATTCTCGGCCCAAGCGGGGCCGGCAAGTCCGTCCTTCTGGAGACGATAGCCGGCTTTCACCCGATAACCGGTGGCCGCATCAAGCTGGATGGAATCGACATCACGGCGCTCCCGCCCGAACAGCGAAACCTGGGCTTCATGTTCCAGGACTACGCCCTGTTTCCGCACATGAGCGTGGAGGAGAACGTGGCATTCGGAGTCAAGGGCAGGCAAGGGGTCGACCGGCACGTTATGGAGACACTGGGGCTGGTGGGGGCACGCCATCTAGTGGGCCGCCGACCCACGACCCTGAGCGGCGGCGAGAAGCAGCGGGTTGCGTTGGCCCGCGCCCTGGCCATCGATCCCCGCCTCTTCATCTTCGACGAACCACTCTCCGCGTTGGATGCCGCTACTCGTGAGCAGCTTCGGGAGGAACTCCGTCGCCTGCTACGCACCCTGAAAGCCACAGGGCTTTACGTCACCCACGACCGAGTGGAGGCCCTGATGCTCGGCGACCGGATCGCGATCATGGAAAGCGGACGTATTCGGCAGATCGGCACCCCACGGGAGGTGTTCGACCGGCCGGCCGACGCGTGGGTGGCCAGGTTTCTTGGAATGCAGCTGCTCCGTCCGGTGAAGCTGGAGCCCGCCGAGGCCGGTCTACTGCTCGCTCGGTGCGATGGCGGTTCGCTGCGGGTCCCCTTCACGCGACAGCCCCGGGCAGGCAAGGAGTGGCTGGTCTTTCGGCCCGAGGACGTTCATCTGGAGCGGCAGAACGGAAAACCACACTCCGGCAACGCCCTGGAAGCCATAGTGGAGAGCGTTGTTCCCCTCGGACCGCTTTTCCGCATCGACCTGAGCGGCAGTACCCCCTACAGCGCCCTGGTGATGCGACAGGAACAGGAGAGGCTGGGCCTTCAGACCGGCGACGCTGTCCGAGTCGAAGTCGAGCCGAAGAACCTCCTCCTGGTTGCCGACGACTGAATGGCCCTCGGCCATCCACTGAGGTCGCACCACTCGACTTCCCGATTGCGCTCCAATCCATCAGGTGGCATGATGATGAGGATACTTTGGGTACCGTCGAAAAGCCGAAAGAAGACCTCTACGCAGAGGTTCCATCGCGTCATTGGCGCTCTTTGGTCCGACGGGTGAGGGGGAATTGCATGGAGAACGCACGCAAGACGATCCTTATTGTGGACGACGAGCCCCCGCTGTTGGCGTTGGTCGCCGGAATACTGGAGGATAGGGGGCACGAGGTGAGAACGGCCCCCACTAAGGAACGGGCGCTGAAGGCAGCTGAGCAGGGTAAGGTTGACCTGGTGTTGCTTGACGTAGTCATGCCAAGAACAGACACCTCGAAGCTGGCAAAGGAACTGAGACGCAGGCTTGGAACGGAAACGCCGATCGTCTTTCTGACAGCCCTCCCCAAGGACGAGAAGTTGCTCGACGAGGTCGGAGCCAGGGGCTGGATAGAGAAGCCTTTCGACGTGCTTAAGTTCGCCGACCTGGTCGAACAGCATCTGCAGAACTGGCAACCACCAGACTGATCGCGAAGCCGCTCCCGGCTAGGATTTTGGCCGTTTGAACAACGTGTTGGTCGTCGGCTGGTCGGAAACCACCATCCCGCATGCCTCCCAGCCCTCCTCGCCGAGCTGGGCGATCTTCACTGCGATGGCCGTGCCCTCCTTATCCACTCGGTCGCCGACCCGCTCGGTCACGGGGCCATCAAGTGTGAAGTAGCACACGCTCGGCTGCTGAATATACAGGTGCGCGTCACCGCCGAGCCAGAAACCTCGAACCAAACAGTACTCCCACTTCTGCACGGCTTCTCCTCCTATCGGAACTAGAAATCACTCGAGCCAACGCCGTCCAGGTCGTGGCCGAGGTCGATCATCAAGTGAATCATCGGATGTCGTTCAGAAAACTTAAGGGGCAGTGCCGTAGCCGGTCCGTTCGGGGGCCGGCCCGATATCTAGGGGATGGTCAGCAGAGGTTGGTATTCCCGCTGAGATCCGCTGGCAGTTGGCCGGCAAGCCATCGCCAGCGGCTATGACCGAGGTTCCAGCCGACCCATGGTAGGGCGATAGAAGGTTGAGTCTCATCAACTCCGTCTCAGATAAGCCTTCTCCGAGCTGCGATTCGTGTCCTCCGGAAATGGCATCAGTGCTCCGCTGGGGGGCGGCTCCTCCCGACCTACTCGTGCGAGCGATCGGGGTATCACTCGCTCATACAGGGTGCCTCCGGCCGCTGTGACGCTCTCCCAGAGATAGCGGCCCAAGAGTCGGGGATTCAGAGCCTGGAAGAGGATGTGCCGATAGGGGGCGCTGCCGGTGAACATGTCCCACAATGCCGTACTTATCCGTCCACCGAGCGCGCCCCGAGCCTGTTCCCGCGCGGCCATCCTGAGTACGCTTCCCATCAGGGGTTCTGACCTCCTGAGCCTCTCCGCGACGGCGAATATTAGCCAGCCGAAACGGTTGTCCAGCGCGATAGAGCGATAGGTCGGCCAGTAGTGCTTCCGAAAGTCATTCGCTGATACTCCGTGGAGGATGGCCGTCGAGGCAGCCGCCATGGCGGTACGGTAGGCGGCGCCAAGACCATCCTTGTACAGGCGAGTTACGCCGGAGTCCCCCACCAGTACGACCCGATCCAGGAAGGGACGCTCGGCTTCCCGAACGTTGATCCTGGGCGAGCAGTGGCAGGCAGCATCGGCAACAGTCCAGCCGGGGGGAAGGCAGTCCGTCACCGTACGGTTGGCGAAGAAGGCCCGAATCAGGTCGGGAGTGATCTCCCGACCCAGGAGAACTACCGTGAGGAACTCACCCTTGGGAATGAGGGCCGCGAATCGCAGACCGGGTATATCGAGCAACAGGACGTGCATCGAGCTTCCGAAGCGCTGGTTGATGACGTCGCGTCCCCACTTCACCTCGGCGATGTAGGCTCTGGTGGTCTCGGGCCGCCTGCCGCGTAGTCCCAACTTATCCAGGAGTTGCCCGCCGGAGGAGTTCACGCCCATCGCTCCTACCAACAAATCGTAGCTCTGTATCCCCTCCTGAAGCCGCACCTGAGGGCGGCCATTCTCCCAGCCAGCGTCCTTTATGCGGTCCGCGATCACCCTGGCGCCCTGTCCTTGAGCCATGGCCAGCAGGTGACTATCTAGGCCGCCGCGCGTCAGCTCAAAGCAGCCCGCGGGGCCCCCGCCTCGCTGGACTGCCGCCGTGGTTTTCCCCTTCCGAGGAGCGTCGATCCGGACGCTTCCGCTGTCGGTGTGCAAGACATAGGAATCGATTGTCCTCTGCACCAACCCCGGTGGAAGGGGAATACCTTCCCCTGAGAGAACCTGAGACAGTGACTCGGAGACGATGCCCGCGCACATGTTGCATCCGGCCGGTCCGGGGCGGGTGAAATCGCGCGGCTCGTAGATGTCCACACTCAGCTTCACGCCGGCCCTCGATGCCAGCGAGAGGAGGAAGTAGGCGAAAAGCGACCCGGCTGGGCCGCCGCCAACGACGCCGACTCGTGAGCCGTCCCGAAGCCTCAGGCTCATATCGCACCTCCTCACGCCGGGATGTGC
The DNA here is from genome assembly GCA_021788565.1 of Chloroflexota bacterium. The sequence goes on along the minus strand of JAJYKO010000189.1, from coordinate 405 downwards.
AGAAACCGTCCGAAGAGATCACTTAAGCGTTTGGATGTAGGCGATAATGTCGCTCAACTGCTGGTCGCTCAATTGAGCAGTGGAGAAGGCCGGCATGATCTCCTTGCCACTCCTGACGGTTCGGGTGATCACCGCGGGTGAGCGGCCCTTCAACGCGGGACCAACTCCGGCCTGCCCATTGGGGTGGCACGAATTACAGGTGTTGGCAAAAATGGCCTTGCCGGCCTCCGCGGAGCCGCCTCCTGCCGCGGCGCCAGATGCGGACGTGCCGGAACCCGAGCCAGCCGCGGGAGATGCGGGAGTGGCCGGGGTTGCCGCCGCGGGGGCAGCGGTGCCGGCCGCTGCTGGTGCAAGCGGTTGTTCGGTAGCCACCTGGGTAGCCGGGGGCTCGGTCGCGGTAGCCGT
>JAJYKO010000188.1 GCA_021788565.1 Chloroflexota bacterium | reverse complement strand
CAGGACGAGGGCCGGCGTCGCCCCGTTTCGGCAAGCGCAGGCCTTATCGATCTGCGAAACGGAGTGGATGGACAGGCCAGGCACCAAACAGAACGTTTGGAGGGCCTCCATTTCGCGATTTCGGGGCGGGTAGACGGGCTTGATGCTTGGGGACGACGTTCGAAGAGCCGTTCCAGGCCATTGCCAGGCCGAGCCACCTATCTCTTAGACCGGGGGGATTTTCAAAAGGGTATTGACAAGACAAGGTCCGCTGTCGTATGTTTCAGCTCAATTGCGGTGGTATATATAGCACATCGCTTCTCATTCGGCAACAGTCGAGTACTGGCCGGATGGGCTTCGATGGGGGCGACTGGCCCCGGAAGAGCGGCATCGGCGGATGGACCTGAAGTCGGCCTGCGAGGCACAGGCGCGTTCTCATCCGCGCTCACCTGCAGCGAAGCTGGGAACTCGTGGCTCCGGATAGCGGCGGCCGGGAAGACTTGGCGCCGTTGCTCGTGCTGCGGAGTCACCAGCAATCTTGGGCACTCGCGGAAGGCGGGATGCCCGAACAAGGGGTCGTTTGAGAGCCATGAACGCGTTGGATCGAGGACTCACCTTGCTTGAGACTCTGGTGCAGAGTAGCACCGATATGGGGCTCAGCGAGCTGGCACGAGCCGCTAGGACAGACAAGAGCTCGGCCTTCCGCTTGCTCGGCGGCCTGGTCGCGGCGGGCTACGTGATCCAGGAGACGGAGACGAAGAAGTACCGCCCCACCTCCAAGCTGGTGGTGCTGGGGTCGACCGTTCTCTCCAGGATCGATTTGCGACAGGCCGTCCGAAGCTGCCTGGCCCGATTGGTCGACAGGACTGGCTACACAGCCTTACTGGCAGCTTTGGTCGACGGAGGGTGGCGCGAGATTATCTATTTGGACCAGGCCGTGCCCTCTACAGCAGCTGTGTCGGTCAACATTCGGGTGGGCCGCGTCGCCCCCAGCCACTGCACGTCAGCCGGCAAAGCCATCCTTGCCTTCCTGCCGGAGGACCAGAGAACTCAAATCGAGGGCGACCTTCCCAGCTACACGCCCAGGACGCTTGTCTCCGGGGCCGCGCTACGCCTGCATCTAGAGGCGGTGCGCGCTCTCGGCTACGCGGTCGACGACGAGGAGTACAGGGAAGGGCTCCGCTGTGTCTCGGCCCCGGTACGGAATCACCTCGGCCTAGTGGTAGGATCCCTGACGCTCTCGGCGCCTGCTGCGAGTCTGCCGCTGGACGAGGTTCACGGCTTGGGACGCGTGGTGATGGAAGAGGCCGACGTCGCGTCGAGGGACATGGGCTGGAGTCCGGGGCTGAGAATCCCCTCGTCGGTTTCTCATGCCCTTGCAATCTAGACAATTTCCAGTTCTAGGGAGGAAGCGATGCCAACATACAAGGGCGCCGAGATTATCGTCGAGTACCTGATCAAGGAGAAGACCCCGTACCTCTTTGGCCTGTGTGGCCACGGCATCATCGGTTTTCTCGATGCCGTTTACGATCGGCGAGACAAGATCAAGGCGATATCCGTGCACCACGAGGCGGCCGCTGGATTCATGGCCGACGCCTACTTCCGTGTAGCTCACCATCCGGTAGCCACCTTCACCTCCTGTGGGCCAGGCTCGGCACAGATGCCGGTGGGCATCGCTTCTGCATTCCTTGATTCTTCAGCCTTCCTGGCCATCACCGGCAACGTTCCGACCTCGCAGTTCAACCGAGGCCCATTCCAGGAGACTGGGCGCCATTTTCAGGGGGACTTCATCTCCGTGATGCGGCCGTATGTCAAGCGGTCCTTCCAACCCACCAGGGCAGACATGCTGCCCCTCACCATGAGGCAGGCCTTCAGCACAATGCTGAACGGGCGGCCGGGACCCGCCCACATTGACGTGCCGCTGAACGTCTTCGTGGAGACCAGCGAGGCCGAAATTCCCGAGCCGGGCGACTGGCGGCTGGGTACGAGCTCGCGCAGCGCTGGAGATCCCGAAGCAGTGGCTAGGGCCGCTCAGATGCTCCTGGAGGCAGAGCGGCCGGTGATAGTCGCGGGGCACGGCGTCCATCTGGGAGAGGCGAGCCGTGAGTTGCGCGAACTGGTGGACTTGCTGGAAATACCTGTGGCTAGCACCCCGCTGGGCAAGGGCGCCATCGACGAGAGGCACTCCTTAAGCCTTGGTGCCACCGGTCGCAATGGAACGTATGCCTGCAACCAGGCCACCAGGACGGCCGACGTCATCCTGGCCCTGGGCACCCGCTTCGATGATAGAGCCACCAGCGCCTGGTTGCCCGGATACACGTACAGCATACCCCCCACACGACTGATCCACGTGGACATCGATCCCCAGGAGTTGGGACGCAACTACCCACCGACCGTGGGCATATTGGGAGACGTGCGCTCGGTGCTCCGGCAGCTGATCGCCCTGCTCCAGCCCAGGGCCGCTGAAGCTCGAGCGCGCCACAGTGACTTCGTCAGCAAGCTGGCCACGTGGAAGGCGGAGTGGGAAGCGGCGCTCAGTCCGGCCCGGACTTCCGACGCCGAGCCGATAGTGCCAGATCGGCTGATAGCCGATCTGCGGGCAGTGGTTCCTGAGGATGCCATACTAATGGCGGACGTAGGGGTGCACCACAACTGGTTGGTTCAGCAGTGGGAAACCTACAGGCCGCACAGCCTGCTGCAGAGCTGGGGTTTCGCCTCGATGGGCTTCGGAGTGGCGGGACCTCTCGGGGCCAAACTGGCAGCCCCGGAACGGCCGGTGGTATCCGTATGCGGCGATGGCGGTTTCCTCATGACCAACAGCGCCGTGGCCACCGCGGTGGAGTACGACCTGCCGGTGGTTTGGGTAGTGTGGAACAACCTGGGCTACGTCTCTATTCGGGACCAGCAGTTCGGCTTTTTCGGAAAGGGGCGGGAACTCGTGACCCGCTTCAGGAAGGACGCCACGGGCGAATTCGTCAGTCCGGACTATGCGGCCCTGGCACGGTCGATGGGGGCAGAGGGCATGCGGGTCACCCGCCCAGGCGATCTTCGCGAGCAGATCGCCTGGGCGCTCGAGTGCGGGCGCCCCTGCGTGCTCGACGTGAGGGTTGACTCGGAGGTGTTTCCTCGCGCTACCGGGAGCTGGGACCTGCCGCCCCTGCCGGCCCCGGCACCCAACTTTGGTTGGGAATCTTAATGAGCGGAGGTGTCCCGTTGATGACAGCGTTCCCTAAGCTCTTCGAGCCGGCAAGGATCGGCTCCCTAGAGTTGAAGAACCGCTTGATCATGGCTCCCATCGAAAAGAACTACGCCGACCCCACCGGCGGCATGACCCAGAGGTACCTCGACTATCTCGTGGAGCGCGCCAAGGGGGGTGTTGGGCTGATCCTGCTCGAATCGATGTACGTAGATCCGCTGGGACGCAACCACATCGCCCAGCTGGGGCTCTACGACGACCGGCTAATAGCTGGCTATCGCGCGGCCATCGATGCTATGCACACCTACGGTTGCAAGGCCGGGGCCGAACTGGAGTTTGGAGGCCGTGAAACCTCCTCCTGGGTTACAGGCCGCCGGCCTGTGGCTCCCTCGCCCGTGCCCTGTAATGTCCTCGCGGGCGGAGAAGTGCCCAGAGAGCTGACGGGGCCAGAGATCGGGGGGCTCGTGCGGAAATTCGCGGAGGCCGCTCGACGCGCTGTGGAGGCCGGTTTTGACCTGATCGAGATCCACGGCGCCCACGGCTACCTGATCGAGCAGTTCCTGTCTCCCTACAGCAACCGGCGCACCGACGAGTACGGCGGAACCCCCGAGAAGCGCGCCCGCTTTCCGTTGGAGGTCGTGCGGGCCGTGCGAGAGGTGGTCGGGCCCAATTACCCGGTAATTTACAGGATCAGCGCGGCGGAGTTTGTGGAGGGCGGGCTGACTACGGAGGACACTGCCGCCTTCGCCAGATCTCTGGAGAATGAAGGCATTGACCTCATAGACGTCTCCGCCGGCATCTACGAGTCGATCATGTGGATCGCTCAGCCTTCGAGCTACCAGCCCGGGTGTCTGGTGGATTTGGCGCAGCCCATCAGGCGCTCAGTGAGGATACCGGTCTCCGTTGTGGGTCGGATCAACGACCCCGCCCTGGCTGAAGAGATCCTCCAGCAGGGTAAGGCCGACTTCATTCTGATGGGCCGCCCCCTGCACGCAGACCCCGAGTTGCCTAACAAGGCGATGGCGGGAGATGTGGGCGCAATCAATAAGTGCCCCGCCTGCATGACCTGCAGCGACCAGTTGGGCACTCACCTGCCCATCGCCTGCATGATCAATCCGGCGGCCGGAAGGGAGCGGGAGTTCCGGGTCAAGCCAACGGAGCATCCCAAGCGGGTGATCGTGGTGGGCGGTGGTCCAGGCGGTCTCAGCGCGGCCCGCATGCTGGCGCTGCGAGGCCACAGAGTGACCGTAGTGGAGAAGGAAAACGAGTTGGGGGGTGCCATGCGCCTCGCCTCCCTGGCTCCGCACAAGGCGGAGTTCATGGGCGTCATCCACTACCTGGCAGAGCAGCTGCGCCGACTGGGGGTCGAGGTCCAGCTTGGACAGGCAGCAACCGTGGACTCCATCGCGACCGAGGACCCGGACGCTGTGGTGGTGGCGACCGGCGCTATTCCTGTCCTTCCATCCACGCCCGGCATCGCTTCGGATCCCCGGATCGCTACCGCCAATGATGTGCTCGAGGGCCGAGCCCAAGTCGGGCGACGAGCCCTGGTCATGGGAGCTGGAATGACAGGCTGCGAGACGGCGGTCTTCATGTCCGAGACCGGCGTGGGGGTAACCATCGTAGAACCGACAGACATCGCACCCCGAGGCGTGGGCCTGCGCGCGGGCTGGACGTTGCGCGAGGAGTTGAAGAACAATCCCAGGATCTCGGTGAAGACCAGGACGACGGTGGAGGGGATTGCCGAGGGGACAGTCCGGCTTCGCCACGAGGGGGAAGAGATGGTGCTCCCCGACATCGATTCGATCGTGGTGGCCGTCGGCGTAATGGCCAACGGCGGCCTTGCCAGCGATCTGCTGCGATCGATGCCGCAGCTGGAGGTGTATCAGGTGGGGGACTGCGTCCTCCCACGGCGAGCGCTCGACGCGATTTACGAGGGCGCCGTAGTCGGGATGCGAATCTGAGCCCCGCCGCAGTTGCATCGAGCAGAGCGGGTCGAGGAGCACAGCTCAGCGAGGGCTTAGGGTGGCCCAGAACCCTGTACCAACCCAATTAGGAGTACTAGGCTTGTGGAGGAAAAGACTGTGAAAGGCAAGGTGTTTCGGGCCGAAGAGGCTCAGTGGATCGCTCCGCCTGCCCATTACGGTGCCTACTCGAAGAAGCTGATTTCGCCGGAGAACACTGAAGGGACAGACATCGACTTCCGCGTGTCTATTTACCGTCCGCAAGGATATGCAGAGGTCCACGAGCACGCGGTGGCGGAGAACATCTACTACGTGATCAGGGGCACTGGCCTGGTGGAGTTGGATGGAGAAAAGTACGTCGTGGAGCCCAACATGGTGGTATACATGCCGCCTGGCGTAAAGCATGGCATATGGAACACTGGGTTCGAGGACCTGGTATTCGTGGTGGTCGCCGTGCCCGCCCACGACATGCCCAAATAGCCACCAAGAGCATCGGCCGTCTATCAGCACCAACGACAGACGGCTCGTCGGGGTCACCCAGCCCATGATCGTCGAGGCGCGGGAGGGCTGCTTCTTCCTTCGCATGGCGGCCCTCCAGCGCACTGCCCGCCGCATCACGGACGGTTACGTCTAAACCAAAGCCAATGTGAAACCCGCGGGGTCTTTGGCTCGTGGTCCTGTACTGGCGCGCCTTGATTCCCTGAGACCCCGCGGGTTTGGTTACCGCTTTACATTAGGTACCCAAGAGCAGGGTCAGTAATGAGTGATGAGTAGATCGCCCGCTCATAACTCATAACTCATCACGACTGGAGGTGGCCATGCCCTACCCCGAATCGATGCGCCAATCGCTGCGCCTCTTGGAGGCGAGCCGCGCCGAGCGAATGAGGGAGGTCTTCCCCAGGATGAGTCCTGAGGAGAAAACGGACCTCTTACAGGGCTTCCACCCGGACTTCAGGGCCGACGGCATGCGGGAGATCAGGGTGGGCCCCAACAGGGAGGACCGCACCCCCCACGAGTTCGCCGACCAACTCGAGGCCAGGAGCCGGATAGATCCAGACCGGATAGACCTCACCCGGATCGACCACGACGTGGACGTCCTGGTGATCGGTGGGGGAGGGGGAGGCAGCACTGCGGCCCTCCTCGCCCGGGAGCAGGGGGCCAGGGTGCTACTGGCCACCAAGCTGCGCCACGGGGATGCCAACACGGCCATGGCCGAGGGGGGAATAGCCGCCTCCAGCCAGCGCCACGATAACCCGTACCTTCACTACCTGGACACCATGGGCGGCGGCCGCTACATGAACAAGCCCGAATTAGTGAAGGCGCTCGCTCTGGACGCGCCTGAGGTGCTGGACTGGCTACTTCGGCTGGGCGTGATGTTCGATCGCGAGAAGGATGGCACCCTCATATGCTCGCTGGCCGGTGGGCAGTCCAGGCGGCGGATCCACTCCGCCAAGGACTACACCGGCCTGGAGATGATGCGCGTCATCCGCGACGAGTGCCGCAACCGAGGAATACAGGTGCTGGAGTACTCCCCTGCCGTCGAACTGATCAAGGACGAGAACGGACAGTGCGCTGGGGCGGTCCTATTCAACTACGACACCCACCAGTACCTGACGGTGCGGGCTAAGAGCGTGGTGATGGCCACAGGGGGCATCGGCCGTCTCCACATCCAGGGCTTCCCCACCACGAACCACTACGGTGCCACCGCCGACGGCCTCGTGATCGCCTACAGGGCGGGGGCTCGCCTCCTCTACATGGACGCCATCCAGTACCATCCCACTGGTGCGGCCTGGCCCGAGCAGATGCTGGGCTGGCTGTGTACCGAGGCGCTACGCGGGACTGGAGCCCACCTGGTGAACGTGGAGGGGAGGCGCTTTATCAACGAACTGGAGACCAGGGACGCCACCTCCTCAGCAATCCTCAGGGAAGTCGATCACCGAGGCAAGGGGATCCGCACCCCCGCGGGCAACGGGGGGGTCTGGGTCGACACACCGATCATCGACATGATCGGGGGAGCCGGCAAGATACACCGCCTCTTCGCGGGCCTCGAGCGGCGTTTCAAGAGCTACGGCATCGACATGACCAAAGAGCCCCTCCTGGTCTACCCGACCCAGCACTACCAGAACGGCGGCGTGGAGATGATGGACGACTCGGGCCGCAGTTCGGTGCCCAACCTGTTCCTGGCTGGAGAGGTGGCCGGCGGGGTCCAGGGCCGCAACCGCCTGGGCGGCAACTCCCTGGTGGACATCTTCGTCTTCGGGAGGCGCGCCGGGAAGGCGGCGGCGCTGCAGGCGAGGGAGGTCGAGCTGGGCAGGCTCACGCTGGAGCACGTCAGGGATTACCACCGCGAACTGGAGCAGGCGGGGATCGACAACGGCAAGCGCTCGCCTCTCCTCCTGCCCGACTACACGAGCGTGGAGTCCGCCGACCGGCGGGAACGAGTAGCGCTGGACGACTAGGGGGAGGCGCCATGGAAGAGAGCGTGAACACCATCCCTATCAACGTGATGGGCAAGAGCTACCGAGTGCCCGAGGGGCTGACCATCATGCGCGCCCTGGAGTACGCGGGCTACCGCCTCGTGCGGGGGGCCGGCTGCCGGGGCGGGTTCTGCGGGGCGTGCGCCACCACTTACAGGGTCGAGGGGGACCACCACATCCACATGGCCCTCGCCTGCCAGGCCCTGGCTGTGTCGGGGATGCAGCTCACCCAGCTGCCCTTCTTCCCCTCCAGACGCTCGTCCTTCAACCTGGAGGAGATCGCCGACCCGGCCCTGGAGGCGCTCACGCTGTACCCCGAGCTGGCCAACTGCATCGGCTGCAACACCTGCAACAAGAGCTGTCCCCAGGACCTGAAGGTGATGGAGTACGTGGCGGCCCTGCTGCGAGGGGACCTGGAGGAGGCGGCCGAGCTCTCCTTCGACTGCGTCATGTGTGGGCTGTGCACGGCCCGCTGTCCCGCCGAGATCACCCAGTACCAGGCAGCCATGTACGCGCGGCGCGCCTACGGCCGCTTCTCCAGCGCCCGCCCCAAGCACCTGGACAGCCGGCTGGAGGAACTCCAGGAGGGGAAGTGGGCGCAGGAGGTGGAGGCCCTCACCAAGCTGGATGCCGAGGAGCTGAAGAAGCTGTACGTGGCCCGGGACATGGAGACCCCCTCAGGCGGGTTCATGAAGGCGGTGGGGAAATGACGGACGCCCTCCCCCGGAGAACCGAGATACTGGAGCAGGTACTGGACAGGGTCCATCCCCCTGTGGCCCGCTTCAGGATAATCTCGAACGGCCTTGCCCAGAACCACACACTGAAGACCTCGG
>JAJYKO010000187.1 GCA_021788565.1 Chloroflexota bacterium | reverse complement strand
CGTTCCGGGGGCCCCGACCTACGCCATTATCACCAAGCGTGGTCCTGCTCGTTAGTAGATGCGCGCAGGGATCGCCTCATCGGTCTTGCACGGCGATGAGCACGGTCACTGTTCCGTGGTTATCGTCGTAGCTGTCCGGCCAGTCGTTCATGGCTAGGCGAAGCTGTCCTGAGGCGATTGCAGTCACATCTGTGCTATCACCTATCGTGAATGGAGGCGAATCTCCGATCCGGCCAATTAGAGCCCCCTCTGCTGATGCCGGCCCGACCACCCCGGAACTCATTGTTCCGTTTCCGCCTGGCCCGTAGTCCGAGCCATCCGGGCCGTTGTTCCACCGACCGAACGCTGAGATGGATATCTTCTGTCCAGCCACCACACTTATCCCCGCATTTTGCCAGGGCAAATCAGCTCGGATGGTCACTGCACGGGTCCCCTCCCTTTCTCCTTTATCCATGCCGAATCCCCACCCTGAAGCGAAGCCGCCGGCGAAGGTGACCATGAGAAGCACTGCCAGCAGCACGATTCTGGCGATTCTCGCGTGAATGGTTCTGTTCGAAGACCTGTTCTCTGCCGAGAGGGACTCGCGTTGCTCCTGGTTCGCTTGCTCAGGTGCCATTGGAGAGTCAAGGCCTTGCCAATCGGGGCCTCGCGCTCGCCGCGGCAGTAGGAGTATGAGAAGAATCGCGAACGCCGCGGTCGTGAGGAGAACAGAGAAAGTCGAAGTCAGCGATAGTAGGTCGGCGAGATGCATGAGCTACTCTTCTGGAATGTCATCATTCTTCTGGTCGAAGCCGCGGGATGCAAAATCGCTGTTCTCCGGCGGTACGTAGTAGCTCGAACGTGCGATCAGCTTTGACAGAGTGTTGGTCATCTCGAGAATCCGATAGTTCAGAGTGCTGATTATGATGCCGGCCACACCCAGAACTGCTGCTAGGATGAAACAACTCGCCGCGAGGACGGCCTTCGGCACCGAGTAAACGTATTGGTATTCGATATACTCATACACCGGGAAGAATCCGATAATGACGGCAGCCAGACTGAGCAGCAAGGCCAGACCGCCGAAGAAGGTTAGCGGCTTGTACGCCTTGAATATGTTGAGTATCTTGGCCAGTACTCTCGCTCCATCGCGGAAGGTCCGAAGCTTGGACACGCTGCCCCGTGGGCGCAACCTGTAATGAACGGCCTCCTCCAGGATGACGAATCTTCGGTACAGAAGCTGTAGCGTCATCTCGGTCTCCACGTCAAAACCCCACGCGACCACCGGGAGCGTCTCCGCCACCTCTCTGGTGAACGCACGATACCCTGACATCGGGTCGACAAGATGTGTCGAGAACACGGAGTTGATGAGGCTGCAAATCAGCCTGTTCCCAATTACGTGCAGCGGACGGAAGGCGCCTTCGTCGTATTGCTCCAGACGCTGCCCGACCACCATATCCGCATCTCCGGACATCACGGGGGCTAACAAAGCCATCGCTCGTTCGGCAGGGTAGGTGTCGTCGCCGTCGACCATGATGTAGTAGTCCGCTTTGACCTTGTTCAACATCGCGGCTATCACAAAGCCCTTGCCCTGTCTTTTTTCCTTGATGACCCTAGCGCCGGCCGCCCTGGCCTCTGCCGCGGTGTTGTCTGTGCTGCGATTGTCGAACACGTACACCTCGGCCTGCGGCATGGAACGCATGAAGTCGCGGACCACCTTTCCGATGGTCGCACCTTCGTTGTAGCAGGGAATCAGAACAGCTACTGAACACTCCACTCGGGCGTCGAGTTGGCTTCTCATGAGGCCTCGATCCTATGTCGTGAAGGCGGGGCAAATAGCAGACGCCCGGCGTTCTCAGCACATAGTCCCAAAGCCTTTGGTCTGCTACTCGGCGCGGTTCGTGATGGTAACGTAAAGTCGACCACGGCTCTCCCCTTGTTTCTTGTCTGGTCGATCGTTCATTGTCAGTTGAAGCTCGCCTCCGCTGGAAGCTAGGACAGTGGTCTCTACGCCCACAACAAAAGGCGCGCTGGTTCCTATTCGCCCTATCAGCGTGCCAATAGGCGCGGATGGAATAATGTCTCGCTGATCCTTCCGGTTGGTGCCACCGGGCCCGTAAAGCTCTCCTTCTATCTGATCCACCCAGCGGCCTCTCGCCATTAGGGCGATCCTCTGTCCAGCGGATACGCTCACACCAGTATCCTGCCACGAGCGGTATGCGTGGATGGTTGCGATTCTGAAGGCGCCGTTTGCCTGAGCGCTTCGCCCTTCGATAGTTCTTCCGAGAGCTATTCCTGTCAACAGCGCAAGTCCAATTACCAGGATCCCGATCCCAGCCTTAACGCTGATCTGTCGCCGCAGCGTCTTACGTACGCGGTCCAGCCGCAGCCAACCCGAAGTGGCGTGCCGACCAACAGGAGAAGATTGCCAGGGTGCTGGTACCGAAGACGTCACTCTATTTGGCAGAATGGCCAACAATATGGCAATGACGGCGGCCAACGCGAACAGCACGACGCTGAAATCCGAGGTCCACTGCGTCAAGGGCAGGTTAGCGAAAAGGTCTTTCTGGTTCGCCCATATATACCATACATTTACAAAATACACCGCCGAGACTCCCAGGTAGATAGGAAGCAGCCAAAGTCTGAACGCGGTCGCGGCCGCCACCAATGGAAGCGCGGTGAACAGGTATCGCTCGTGCATCTTTGTGAGGACTTCAAAGAACCCAAAAGCCAACAGGAAAGCGGCCCAGAGTAAAGCCCCCGGGTCATTGCTTCTTCTCCACGCCAGGAACAGGGATACTACGGCCGCAACTCCAAACAGGATGTAGCCCCAACTCTGGTAGCTCATGTGGAACCAGCCGAGTTGGGAGTCCAGATGCCGTATTCCGGCGATCTGGGTACCCCAAAGATTGAATGCCCCAGCGCTGGCAAAGCTGCCGATCTCCGCGTTGGTCACCTTGTAGGCGAACGTCCATTCGACGTCCGGAGTTGGCCAGAGTGAGGTAGAGAACGGCAGAAGCAGAAGCTGGGCTGCCCCAATCAAAATCACGACTGGAAGAATCATCCTCGGCCCAGCCCAAGCGGACCACAGAGACCTCACACCATGTGATCGAATTTGGGGGAGCCTCATCAGATCCGATCGGAGGTAAGCTAGTCCGATCGCTCCGAGAAAGATCGCATATTGAGGTTTCGTGACTATGCCCATCGCTGCCCAGATCGCCGCGAGCACCGGATTGCCGGCGATCAGTGCTAGGAGTGAGAGCATGTAAAGCGCGGTCGCGACGGATTCGACCTGCCCCCAGACAGAACTGACGAAGATGATCCCGGGGTTGAAAACGACCAGGGAAGCTGCCATTAGAGATCGTTTAGCCCCTGTGAAGCGGCGGCAAAGCTGAAATACGACCACCCCCAGCAAGAGGTCTGCGGCGATGGGTCCCGCCTTAATCCATGGCTCGAAGTTCTGGAGGGTCAGGGTGCCGGTGTCCGACACGAGGTTCTTCAGCCACCCGGTGAGCGCCAAAATGTATAAGTAGCCTGGGAGATAATCGCACCAGGGAGAGACACGCCCGTAGAACTCGTCGAAAGGGATTTTGAGGAGGCCGTTGGTCCAGTCGGTGAACAGACTTACGTCCACCTTGTAACCTGGAAGGTGTACAAACCACAGCCTGACAGCGAGACCAGCTAATAGGATAGTAGCCAGCGCTGCGAACTCCACGCGGCGACTCCCATTCTCGGCAGACATGACAGCTGGGGATGCCTCCGAGACAATAGGCAAGTCAAGTGATGGTCGAGTCTGCACGCTGTTTCTCCTGAGTCGGACGGTGTCTTGGTGGGAGAGTCGCGAAGAACAATCAGTGCTTCTTCGGCTATCACCACACTGATTCAGTAGCGTAGTCCAGCGCTTGGCCCAGATAAACAGACAAAGAGGTATCGCCGGATTGTAGGTTGACCCCCCGGAGCCCGTCAAGCACTGTCGACTCCTCCTTGACTCGCGAACGGCACCATGTTATTAAGGGCTGCCACCGGCCGCGAGTCGACTTGCCGGCTACCAGCTCAAATGTCCAACAACGGCTTCTTCTCAAGACGTCTAGGAGCGGATAGAAATTACAGGGAAGATTATGCGAGGCATCAAGCTGATTCTGTTGGCCGCGGTATTGGGTGCGGCTGTCTGGGCTGTGCTTCTGTGGCCCGTGGAGATACCCGATGCCAATAGCCCCCTCGACGGGAATCATGCCGGCGCGGTCAATTCGGCTACGTCTCTTGGGCAGACCTTCGTCGCGACTCGAAACGGCATAAATAAGGTGGACGTCACCGTCTCCGTGGAGCATCCTGTCGATCAAGGCGAGGTCACTTTCCAGATCATGGAAGTGCCATGGAAACAAACGCGAGAGGTGACGCGGCCACTGACGGCCCTCCCTGTTGGCAACGTAGGGGATTTTCGTCCAGGAACCGTGATGGCACGATGGTACTCTTTCCAGTTCGAGCCAATCCCGGACTCTGCCGGCAGGCAGCTCTACTTCTCGCTGGAAAGCAAAGAGCTACCGGTAATAAACAGCGTGAGTCTGCTGATGTTCTTCCACAACGAATACCCTCTGGGCGAGGCCTACATCAATGGTGAGCCCGCGAATGCACACGTTGTGTTCCGTGCATACGCTGAAGGGCACCTTGTGGACTTAATTGGAACGTTGGCGGGAAACCTTACCAAGAACCGGCCCGGATTGCTCGGTAACCCGTTAACTTACGTCTGGTTGGGGCTGGTCTACATGCTCCTTGCGGCAAGCGTGGTCTTCGTCGCCAGAAAAACCAGATGAATTCCGCGGTTCGCCGGCCGCGTTAGGCGGCCACCTCAGCCCTGTCCAGGATAGACTTGCCAGGAATGTCCCCCGTTGGCGAGTACCAAGAGCGCTGTCCAGTCGACAGCGATGAGCACGAGCATCAGCACCCAAGTCCCATGCTTTGACCAATTCGGAGGCAAAATAGCCTCCAGCCCCCACACGAGGAGAAACCCTATCGGAATTATCACGGGAAAGAGGAACCGGCCGTGCAGAACCGCAAAATCATCGTCCCACCCTGCGATCCGCTGATCAGGTCTGAGAGAGTCATTCAAGTAGAACCTCGCGAAGGACAGCATCCACTGGAGTAACACCATGGCGGCGAGAATTAGCGTCGGAGCGTTGTTGTGCTCCGTCAATATCGAAAAGTCGAAGCTGTTTGCCAGAGCCCTGCAGACTCTCGCCGCCCTGCGGAGCAGCCCGATCACCGACGCGAGGGTCAGGGCAGCCAGGATCCAGTACACCACTGGAGGCAGTTGAACCGAATCGGTGGAGAAGCTTCCCCAAAAGGTCTTGAATTGGTAGACGAATGGCCAAACGTCCAAATTAGAAAAGAAGTACGAAACCCCATGTGTTGACAGCGCATTCGGCTTGGTCCACCGCTGAATGAACGATGCTGTCGGCGAATGGGCCGGACCAACCAGCACGACTGCCGCCACAGCAAGGGCCACTACAACTGCTATGGAGCCTAATCTTGGCCTTCGCGCAAAGTGAGGGAACAAAGCTTTAATGGTCAGCGCCGCGGCGATTGCCGCCGTTATCGGCCAGATAGTCGGCTTCGCGGCGATGGCTGCCGCGAAGAGTCCTGCCAGCACCAGCAGCCGCCCACGCGAAAAGCCGCGCGATACGACTCGGAGCAGCATGACGATCGAAAACGACGCCACCAGGTTGGCCAAGTTATCGTTGTTGATCGATGCGCCAAGCCATCCATAGGCAGGGACCAGTGCCACGAAAGCTGCTGTGCCCAGATAAACGAACGAGTCCTTCGGTCGTATGGTCTTCGCTGCCCAGTAGGCCAGCGGAATTGTGGCGACGGTCATCAGCATGGATATCAGTCGGACCGCGATCAACGATAGTAGCGACGGCTTCTCGGTCGCCAGGGCATACACGTCGAGATATGGGGGCTGATGGGCGAATAGCGCGTACGCCGGCACGCTCATCCAATAGTAAAGCGGCGGCTGGCGTTGCTCTTTCCCTTGGATGTCAGCGCCCCTGGTCTCATACAAAGACGCCACATAGTCAAAGTGCCCCTTTTCATCCGGGGAGTCGAAGGGCGGAGTGACAACGGCGTACAGCGTCCCACGAGTGAGGGCGATGGCTACTAGCAACGCCAGTATCAGAGTATCCGGGTTGTGGATACCTATCCCCTTGAGGATTCGCATGCTACTGTCCCTTCGCAAGCCGCGAAAATCGGGTCATTATATGCGCCGCCGCGCGCGCTTTCAAAGACCGCCACCGCCACTGTCTCTCGTCTGGTTCGGTTTGCTCCGCAGCGCGTATAATACCGCGGGTCTTACGGGTCGCTGGTAATTTCTCCTCCTCTTACAATCGGTCGGCTCTTGTTGCTCCACCTTAACGTTATGGCAGCGAGGTAATCCGTGTTCGGCTATGTCCAGACGGCGGTAGAAGGCATCTGGATAGTTGCGGTTTTCTTGGGGATAGTCTTCTTCACTGGCTACGGCGCGACGAGAATGCTGCTTCCAGATGACTGGAGGCGCTATCGAGTCCTGTTGACCCCCGTCGTCGGTTGGTCCGTGTTGATCCTGGCGTCATTCACACTGAACCTGGCTGTCGGAATGCAACTTGGTCTCTGGGTGATACTGGCGGTGGCTCTCTTGGTCAATCTGGCTGCCTTCATCCGGGATGATCGCGATACAAAGAGAGTGGAGAGCGAGCCCATGCTGCCGCTCTTCTTTGGGGTCTGTCTGATCGCACTTGGGTTGCTTCCCCATATAGCCCAAAGATCATTCTCCCTTCTGTCTTTGAATCAGGACGATGAGATCTATTTCCCTGCTGCTCACTATGTCCTGACGTATCCCATCATCGGTGGCCCGCACGGCCTGGGGGAGTATTTTCTGGAAGGAATTCGACGGTGGGGGTTCGGCTTCCAGTATGCGATAGCCGCGGCTAGCGCCGCGAGCGGAAGCACGGTCTTTCAGGCGTACTTTCCGGTGTCGTATGCGCTGCTGGGTCTCACTGTCCCCGCCTGGTACCTGCTTTTCCGAGAAGTGCTGGGGCTGAGACAGAGAACCGCCATCGTCGGCTGTTTCTTCTACACCCTCCTCGGATTGCCTCTCTGGTTCGCCAATTACGGCTACGGCTCACAAATGGGCAGCCTCATTGCCACGCCTGTTGGGATCGCTGCCTTCGTTGCGGCGGTTAGGCTAGGCGGCACGCGCAGACTCGTGATGGCCTCGCTTTTCGTCGCTGCTGGGCTGACATCCTACTACCTGGTGATAGCTCTGCATTTCTCGTTCGTTTTCTTGCTGGTCGTGGTGGTGGCTGTACTTCAACAGCGTGGTGTTCTCCCGTTGATGAGAGCAATCTTGGTGGCTGTCATGGCGTTTTTGGTGGGACTGCCTAGCCACTGGCACGTTATAAATTACTACTTCATTGACGGAGCAATAAGGAACACCAAGGAAATGCTGAACGGGGGATGGGGCATAGACACGTTTCAGCCCCCCTGGATTATGTTGGGTCTCGATGCCTTTCAGATCATGCATGATGGAGAAGGGGCCGGCCCGTTCGCATCGTTCGATGGCGGTCTGAACCTCTTGGCGATTCCGGTTTGTGTGCTGCTCCTGGTTCTTGCCACCATCGGCCTGCTCACCCTTGCTCGCAAGAGACCAATGGCCGTAGCCACCGTAGCCGGCACTGCCGCCTACATGCTCTATGTCCGATACGTGCAGAACTTCCCGTATGGATACCTCAAGCTGATGCCTGTGGCCGCCCCACTGGTGTACGGCCTGGTCGCAAATGCGGGCGATACAGTCTGGCGGCCCGTGGCAGGTCGACTTCCTCGATCGGCAATCGTCTTTGCCCGCTACGGCGCAGCTAGCTTCTCGGTGATCGTCACCATCCTTCTGGCCTACAATACCTACGAAGCGGTGTGGTTTGACGCGAGCGGATGGGGGCAGTCGATCCCGAACTGGGTTGATCCCGGCCTGCGCGACATGGCAAGAATCGTTCAGCCCGGCTCGTCGATTTTCGTGACCGGCAGATACGAATACCCTGTCCCTTCCGACCGCATTCAGTTGCGGCAAAACTCGCTCGGAATGAGAAGCGATAAGGAGCAGAGGCAGACTTGGGCTAAACGGATCAGAGTCATGGCCCTGACCAATCTCGAACACGCCAACGTATACGGTTACTTTGACAATAGAGTGGCATTCTCACATTTCCATCGCTTGCTGGAAGGGGAGAACTATGATTACTACCTGCTAGCATCCACAAACGATCCTCGCCTCGAGGGTTTGGACGCCAGCGACGTCGTCTGGTCCGATCCAGGCCTGGCTCTTTATTCCAGCCGCAACGCGGTTCGCAAGACCCCTTGGACCCTGATGAAGGAACGGGGAAGTCTCGCTATCACCCCCTCGGAGCCGCTGATCGTTGGCGTTTCGGCCGGAAATATAACGACAGATGGTGCTGTCGACGCAGCTTCGCAGCCCGAGCTTGAGGGGCG
>JAJYKO010000186.1 GCA_021788565.1 Chloroflexota bacterium | reverse complement strand
CTGTAGCACGGCAGGAGGCAAGAAATGAATATTGCTGAGACGTTCAGGGTCGCGTTTCAGAGCCTTACATCTAACAAGATGCGCTCGGCGCTGACCATGCTGGGCATGATCATAGGAGTGGGGGCGGTCATTGCGCTGATGGCCGTGGGCCAGGGCGCCCAGGCTTCGATTGACCAGCGAATAAACAGCATGGGAAGCAACTTGCTGTTCATAACCCCGGGGGCCAGCCAGAGTGGGGGTGTCCGCTCCGCGGCAGGCACAGCGCCTACCCTCACCTACGAAGATGCTCAGGCTATAGGTGCAGCTGGGGCGATCCCGGAGGTCACGGCCGTCGCTCCTGAGTCGGACTCCTTCGCCCAGGTGATAGCAGGGGCGAACAACGTGAACACCCGCGTAGCGGGCGTCACCCCCGACTACCAGTACGTCCGGAACTGGCCGGTCTCTCAAGGGCAGTTCATCACCCAGGCGCAGTTGGACGGTGCACTGCCGGTGGCGCTCCTCGGCAGCAACGTGGCTGCGGAGCTGTTCCCCAACGGCAATGCCCTGGGACAGGTTATCAGCCTGGGCTTTCGCAACAACCAGCGTCTCAACGTCCAGGTCACGGGTGTGCTGGAGTCAAAGGGGTCGCAAGCTTTGGGCAACCAGGACGACCAGATACTGATCCCGATCACGACACTTATGCAAAGGGTGCAATCGCAGCTGACGCCTACCGGTGGACACATCGTCAACACGATCTACGTGCAGCTGACCAACTCGAATCAGAGCACTATGAATAGTGCAATTCAGAATATCACAGCGCTCCTGGAGCAGAGGCACCAGGTGATCCAGCCCGACTTCACCGTCCAGAGCCAGGCGGACCTCCTGGCTACGGCCAACCAGGTCACAGGTGTCATGACCATGCTCCTGGGTGCCATCGCTGGCATCTCCCTCGTTGTCGGCGGCATCGGTATCATGAATATCATGCTGGTATCGGTGACCGAGCGGACCAGGGAGATAGGGATCCGCAAGGCCGTTGGTGCCAAGAAGCGGGACATCCTGGTCCAGTTCCTCGTGGAGGCGGTGGTGGTGAGCGTAGTTGGTGGGGCGATTGGAGTTGCCGTGGGTTCCGGTCTCGCGCACTTCATGAGTGGCATCAACTTCGGGGGTCAGTCGATTCAGGCGGTGGTTTCCCTGAGTTCGGTCATACTGGCCTTCGGCGTCTCGGCGGCCATCGGGATCTTCTTCGGGATCTACCCGGCCAACCGGGCAGCGTCCCTCAACCCCATCGACGCGCTGCGCTACGAATAAGGGGACAGGAGACCGGGGTCGGGGATCAGGGGACCTGACAGGATATACAGGATAGGTAAGGATAGGCAGGATTGAGTATCAGATGGCTCATCCTGCCTATCCTCTTGCGTCCCGAGGATGCTTTTCGGCAGCACCCGTGCCCCCTCCGTCCCCCGGCCCCTGACCCCCGAACGGGTTCTTGATTCTCGCCAGCCAGGTCCCTAAAATGTGCCCCGGCGGCCATTGGGAGCGTCGCCTCGCACGGCGGGCAAGGGCAGCGCAGCCTCGTGTGTCGCACCTCATCGGTTATCTCCGCTGTGCGGTTCGCCGGCCCTTCGGCCTGTGCAGGCCTGATTCCACCGCTGTTCGCAGCACAGGGGAGAGAAATGCCCACATCAAACGGCAAGTCTGAGTGGATGCGCGAGACCCTAGAGCCCACTGTTAGCCGCTTTCCTCCACGTCAGGAGAAGTTCATCACCTCCTCAGAGATCGAAGTCTCGCCGCTGTACACCCCTGAAGATGTCGATGGGCTCGACTATGGCGAGCAATTGGGATACCCAGGTGAGTTCCCATACACTCGCGGCCCGCAGCCCTCGATGTATCGTGGCCGCCTCTGGACCATGCGTCAGTACGCCGGCTACGCGGGTGCTGAGGAGTCGAACCAACGCTACAGGTACCTGCTGGAGCAAGGTCAGACCGGACTGAGCGTGGCCTTCGACTTGCCCACTCAAATTGGCTATGACTCGGACAACCCTCTGTCTGAGGGCGAGGTCGGCCGCGTTGGGGTAGCCATCGACTCGATAGAGGACGTGGAAACACTGTTCAAGGAAATCCCGCTCGATCGAGTAAGCACCTCCATGACCATCAACGCAACCGCGCCAATCCTGTTGGCCATGTATATGGTGGCAGCGCGCCGGCAGGGAGTCCCCCTCAAAGCCATCTCCGGCACCATCCAGAACGACGTACTGAAGGAGTACATCGCGCGCGGCACCTACATCTTTCCTCCGAAGCACGCGATGAGGCTGGTGACGGACACCTTTGCTTACTGCATCGACAACCTACCGAGGTGGAACTTCATCAATGTGAGCGGCTATCACATCCGCGAGGCCGGTTCCGACGCAGTTCAAGAGTTGGCGTTCACAATGGCCAACGCGGTCGCATACACGAGGGCGGCCCTGGACGCCGGCATAGACATCGACAAGCTAGGACCACAGTTCGCCTTCTTCTTCGTGGCCCACAACAATCTCTTCGAGGAGGCAGCCAAGTTCCGGGCTGCCAGGCGAATGTGGGCCACCTTAATGCGCGACCATTTCAAGGCGAAGGATCCCAAGTCGTGGGTCCTCCGATTCCACACTCAGACGGCGGGGAGCACCCTGACAGCGCAACAGCCGGAGAACAACGTGATCCGGGTGACCGTCCAGGCGCTCGCCGCGGTGCTTGGCGGAACGCAGTCCCTCCATACCTGCGCCCGAGATGAAGCGCTCGCGCTGCCAACAGAGCAGTCAGCGCAGATCGCTCTACGCACCCAACAGGTACTCGCCTACGAGAGCGGCGTCGCCGATACCGTCGATCCGCTGGCCGGCTCCTACTACGTCGAGTGGCTAACGAACGAACTCGAGTCGAGGGCATGGAAGGAGTTCGAGAAGATAGACAAGCTCGGCGGATCACTAGCGGCGATAGAGACCGGCTACATGCAACGGGAAATCACGGAGAGCGCATATCGATTTCAGCGCCGCGTGGAGACGAACGAGCAGACGGTTGTGGGCGTGAATCGTTTCACCGTCGACGAGAAGCGATCAATCCAGATCCTGCGCGTCGACGAGACGGTGCGGGAGAGACAGATCGCCAAGCTGGTCGACCTGCGGAGCCGTCGCGACACAGAAGCCGTGACGCGGTCACTGAACAGACTCAAGCAAGCCGCGGGGGGCGGAGACAACGTGATGCCGGCCATCGTCGATTGCGTGGAGAGGCAGGCCACGCTCGGGGAGATGTGCGACGTTCTGCGCGACGTGTTTGGCGAGCAGACTCAGAGTTACGTTTAGGGAGCACCATAGACCTTGCGAGGTGAACCGGTGACTGGATCCAAGAAGATCAAGGTTCTGATCGCGAAACCCGGACTGGACGGCCACGACCGCGGAGCCAAAGTCGTCGCCAGGGCACTGAGAGATGCTGGGATGGAGGTCGTTTACACCGGCATCCGACAGACACCGCAGATGATCGCTGAGGCGGCGCTCCAGGAGGACGTGGACGTCATCGGCCTGAGCAGTCTCTCCGGCGCCCATATGTCGCTGTTTTCTCGAGTGATGGACGAACTGAAGCGTCGGGGCCTCTCAGACCTGCTGGTGGTTGCTGGCGGCATAATTCCTGATGAAGACCACGAGGCACTGCGCGAGATTGGGATACGCGGGGTCTTCGGTCCTGGAAGTTCCACCCAGGACATGGTCCACTTCATCACCTCCAGTGTGGGTCCCCAGGGATGATCGAACAGCTGGCAGAGGACGTGCTGGCGGGACAGCCGCGGGCCGTGGCAAGGGCAATTACCATGGCCGAGACCGGCGGCGAAGAAGCCGAACAACTCGTCGCAAGGCTGCGCCGATCTGCGACTGGAGGCTATGTCGTCGGGCTTACGGGGGCGCCTGGTGCAGGCAAGAGCAGCTTGATTGGCAAGCTCGCCAGAGAGTACAGATCTCGTGGCGCGTCTATCGGAGTTCTCGCGGTAGACCCGAGCAGCCCGGTGACCGGCGGCGCCGTCCTCGGCGACAGGGTGAGGATGCACGAGATCGCCACTGACCCGGGCGTGTTCGTCCGGAGCATGGCATCGCGCGGACGGCAGGGAGGACTCGCGCCAGCCGTGGAGGACGCGACTGTGATCCTGAGAGCCGCGGGCAAGGATGTCGTACTGCTCGAGACGGTAGGCGTGGGGCAAGGCGAAGTGGACGTGGCAAACATCGTACACACAGTCGTCGTCGTGCTGACCCCCGGGATGGGAGATGAGGTTCAATCCCTCAAGGCTGGCCTCTTGGAAGTGGCACACATCTACGTAGTGAATAAGGCCGACCTACCGGGTGCCGATGCGGTTGCCCGCTCGCTCCATGCCATGGATGATCACCCCACAGACGGGTGGGAGAGACCCATTCTTCAGACCTCTGTGCTCAGCAACTCTGGCATTGCCGAACTAGCGGACGCGATCGAGGACCACCAGGCGCACCTCGCCGCCAGAGGGGTCGCCGGCGACCAGGAGCTCCAGATGGCCTCGAGGACCATCCTTTCCGTGGCAGGACGCCGGCTGCTCGACGAGTTCGAGGCGACGGTCGATCGGGACCTGTTGGAGGGCTTTGCCGCTGGCGTGGCGAAGGGCGCTCTCGATCCTCGCCAGGCCGCACAGCAGATGGTTCGCCTGTTTTTCGCGGGCCATCCTGCCTCAAAGGATCTGAGACGGGAGTTGGAGGTCGCAGGCGAGTTCGAGCGCGACCGCCGCTGGCCATAGCCTGTCACAAGGAGCGTATCGTGAAGAGCATTGCCGACTATTTGGCGGCCCAGAATGGACAGCTCATGGAAGATCAGACACCTGAAAAGATCAAGGAACTGCGCCGCCTCCGCGAAGAAGCCGCGCTGGGAGGCGGTGTCCGAAGAATCGAGGCACAGCATGCTAAAGGCAAGCTGACAGCCCGCGAGAGGTTGGATCTCCTCCTGGACCCGGAGAGCTTCCAGGAAATCGGGATGTTCGTGACGCACCGTTGCACGGACTTTGATCTCGACAAGCAGCGCTACCTGGGTGATGGAGTCGTCACCGGGTACGGGACCATCGGCGGCCGGCTGGTGTACGTCTTCGCCCAGGACTCCACGGTGTTCGGAGGTGCGCTTGGCGAGGCCCACTCCGAGAAGATATGCAAAATCATGGACCTCGCCATGAGGAACGGCGCCCCGCTGATTGGAATCGACGACTCCGGGGGGGCGAGGATCCAGGAAGGGGTCGTGAGCCTCTCCGCCTACACCGAGATTTTCCGAAGGAATGTGCTCGCGTCGGGGGTTATCCCACAAATATCGGCAATCGTTGGACCGTGCGCCGGGGGCGCTGTTTACTCGCCGGCCATCACGGACTTCATCGCGATGGTCAGGGGAACGTCCCACATGTTCGTCACGGGACCGAACGTTGTGAAGGCCGTGACCTATGAGGACGTCACGCTTGATGATCTAGGAGGAGCCGAGGTCCACAGTACGATAACAGGCGTCGCTCATTTCGCCAGGGACACGGAGGCGGAGACCTACCAACTCATCCGGCGACTCATGAGCTTCCTTCCGGCGAACAACGCAGAGACCCCGCCCCACGTACCGCCCACGGACTCGCCCAGTCGCACCGACGACCGCTTGAACCGAATAGTGCCGGATGACCCTACCAAGCCGTATGACATGCATGAAGTGCTGCGGATTGTGGTCGACGACGGAGAGTTCCTAGAAGTCCATGAGGGGTTTGCGCCCAACATTATCGTGGGCTTCGCTCGACTCAACGGATATCCGATAGGGGTCGTTGCGCAGCAACCGGCTGCCCTCGCGGGGGTGCTCGACATCAACGCATCGGTGAAGGGAGCCCGCTTCGTCAGGTTCTGCGACTGTTTCGATATTCCGTTGGTGACCTTCGTCGACGTGCCCGGGTTCATGCCGGGGCTCCAACAGGAGCGCGGGGGAATCATCCGGCATGGAGCGAAACTCTTATACGCCTATATAGAGGCTACGGTCCCGAAGGTTTCGGTCATCACACGAAAGGCCTACGGTGGCGCGTACACGGTGATGAGCAGCAAAGAGGCCCGAGGGGACATCAACCTGGCCTGGCCCACCGCCGAGATAGCGGTGATGGGGCCTGAGGGGGCTGCCAACGTCGTCTTCAAGGACGCAATCGAGAAGGCGCCCGACGCGGACGCGGCGAGAGGGGCCCTTATCAAGGAGTATCGGGAAAAGTTCGCCAATCCGTACGTGGCGGCGGCCAGGGGTTACCTCGACGACATCATCGAGCCGAGCCAAACCCGCCTCCAGCTTATACGGGCGCTGGAGAGCCTCAAGAGCAAGAAGGATTCGAACCCTCGCAAGAAGCACGGCAACATTCCGCTGTGATCAGGGGGCAGGGGTCGGGGGATGGGGGAATAGTTAACCTGTAGGGGACGGCGGCTCTGCCGTCCCGCCAAGTTTGTCGGATTGCGGTGTGTCGCCACTGGGCAGCAGTCCTGAGACAGAGTGGGGAATGAATCGTGATCAGGGTCAAGCGGATCGAACACATTGGGTTGGCCGTCAGCAGTTGCTCTGATGCCGCCGCCTTCTACCGATTGCTCGGCATTGAAACCGGCCACACTGAAGAACTTCCGGATAGCGCCCTCAAGGTGGCAATGCTTCCTATCGGTGATGACCAGATAGAGCTGTTGGAGCCAACAGGGCCGCAAGCGACCGTGGCGAAGTTCCTGGAAAAGCGCGGCGAGGGCATTCACCACCTGGCGCTCTGCGTAGAGGATATCGGCGAGGCAGTCAGGGAACTGACTGCGGCAGGAATTCGGATGATCGACAAAGCCCCGCGTCCCGGGGCAAACGGCACAATGGTCGCTTTCGTCCACCCCGAGGCGACGCACGGGGTGTTGCTGGAGCTGGTGCAGGAAGCTCCGTGACCCGCGCCCTATGCATGAGCGCTCCTCGGCGCTAAACTTCCTCCTACACAGACGTCGAGGTGTTTGCTTATGCGCGTGGTCATGAAGTTCGGCGGGACATCCGTAGGCAGCACTGACGCCATCGGCAGAGCCGCTGCGATTGTTGACCGGGAGGCTCGCCGGCATCAGGTGGTCGTGGTGGTGTCCGCGATGAACGCCCCGGACCTGCGAACGACTGACCTGCTGATCGAAGCCGCCAGGTCTGCTGCCGCCGGCGATTTGCGAGCTGCCGACAGCGCGACCTCGCGCCTGCTGGAGAAACATCAGGAAGCGGCCACAAACCTGGCGGCCGGCTCGGATGCTGAGGGTCTCGTCGCATATCTTGATGCCAGCTTCCAGCACCTGGAGGCCCTGTATCACAGCATCGCCATACTCGGAGAGCTGACGCCCCGGGCCCTGGACCTGATCAGCGGCCTGGGTGAGCAGTGCAACGCCCGCCTGTTTGCCGCTGCCCTTCGCGCAGCAGGCGTCTCGGCAGAGGCCATCGACGCCACCGACCTGATCGTGACCAACGATCGGCATGGGGACGCGAGCCCGCTGATGGAAGACACTCGAGTCCGAAGCCGTGAGCGGCTTCTCCCTCTGCTGGAGCGTGGAACTGTGCCGGTGGTGACGGGGTTCATCGCCGCGACTCAGACTGGGATTCCCACCACCCTCGGGCGTGGCGGCAGCGACTATTCTTGCGCCATCCTCGGCGCTGCGCTGGATGCCGACGAGGTGTGGTTCTGGAAGGAAGTAGACGGCGTGATGACCGCCAACCCCACGGTGGTGCCTGACGCCAAACCCCTGCCCGCTCTCTCCTATACCGAGATGGCAGAGCTGGCTTACTACGGCGCCAACGTTCTCCATCCCAAGACCGTACACCCGGTGGTGCAGCGCCAGATCCCGATCCGCATTCTAAACACCTTCAACCCGGATTATCCTGGTACCCTCGTCACAGCAGAGGCCGTATCGGGAACCGCTAAAGCTGTCACCGCCATCAAAGACGTCAGCTTGATCACTGTTGGCGGACCCGGGATGCTGGGGCTAACGGGCATAGCAGCCCGCATATTTGCCGCCGTGGCCCGCGCCGGTGCCAACATCCTGCTGATAAGTCAGGCGAGCAGCGAGCAGAACGTCTGCCTCGCGGTGCCGAGCCGCGAGGCGAGGGCGGCGGTTCGGGAACTTCGGCGGGAGCTTGCGAGCGCCCTATCCCAGCATGACGTGGAGCACATCGACGTGCTTGAGCCGGTCGTGATCATAGCAGTAGTGGGGTTCGGGATGAGAGGCACGCCCGGAATCGCTGGGACGGTTTTCAGCACCATGGGCGAGGAGCGGATCAACGTCATCGCCATCGCTCAGGGAAGCACCGAGTACAACATCTCCCTGGTCGTCGCCGAGGCCGACGGCGACGACGCCACCCGGGCAATCCACCGCGCTTTCCAGATGGGAGCCCCGCGCGAGATCTAAGGTAAAGCGGCGACCAAACCCGCGGGGTCTTTGGCCCCTGATCCTGAACTAACGCGCCGTGATCCCCGAGACCCCGCGGGTTTCATCCTGGCTTTGGTGTA
>JAJYKO010000185.1 GCA_021788565.1 Chloroflexota bacterium | reverse complement strand
TGCTCTTGCCGGCGCCGTTAGCGCCGATTATCGACGTGATGCTGCCGTCCTCGACCTGCAGCGAGACGCCATGCAGTGCTGCCATCTTCCCGTAAGATACCGCGACATCGTGAAGCTCAAGGAGCATTAGTCAGCCCTCACTCTCCCAGGTAGGCTGTCAGCACTTCCGGATTCGTCTGGACTTCGCCGGGGGTGCCGTGGGCAATGGTGCGGCCCATGTTCACCACGTAGACGTCATCGCAGACGGGCATCACGACTTCCATATGATGCTCGATCAAGAAGATGGAGTAGCGATGATCGTCGTGCAGCGTCCGGATTAGTCCCAGCATCTCGACTACTTCGGTGGGATTCAGACCGGCAGCTGGCTCGTCCAGCATCAGGATCTGCGGGTTGGTGGCCAATGCCCTGGCGATCTCCACCTTTCGCTGAAGGCCGTATGGGAGGCTGCGGGGCCGCTCATTGCGGCAGTGCGGGATGCCCACCAGTTCAAGCAGCATGTCGACCTTAGCATCCAGATCCCGCTCGCAGCTGTGCATGCTCCTCAGGCCGAGCAGCCCACTCAGATAGCCGTAGGACGCATCGTGACAGCAGGCCGCCTTCACGTTGTCCCCAACGCTGAGGCCGTCGAAGAGCCGTACGTTCTGGAATGTGCGACCGATTCCCAACCGAGCGATCACGTGGGACTTCTGGTTGGTGATGTCCCGATCGAGGAAGAGCACCTTTCCTCGATCGGCAGGGGTGATTCCCGAGATCAGGTTGAAGATCGTGGTCTTGCCGGCGCCGTTGGGGCCAATTAGCCCCACTACGTGGTCCCTGCGCACCTCCAAGCCGAAGTCCACCACCGCGGCGACGCCACCGAAGCTCTTGGACAGGCCGTCGATATTGAGGAGCACTTCGTCGCTGGTAGCTGCCATCAGTGCGTCTCCTCAATGGCCTGGTGGGAAGTGTTGGGCCCCTCGCTCTTGCGCCGAATAATCCTTCGCGCCCACGCGAGGCTGAACTCCCAATCCCCCATCAACCCCTGAGGTCGCAGGTTCATGATCAGGATGATCAGGGCCGAGTAGATCACCACGCGCCACATGCTGGCGAATCTGAGCGCCTCTGGGAGACTGCTTAGCAGGAGGGTGCTGATGACGCTACCGGTGAGGCTGTTGATCCCGCCGAAGTAGACGGTGATCACCTGTTCGACCGAGGTCGTCCAGTCAAAGATGCGCGGGTCCATGTAGTTTATAAAGAAGCCCTGCAATCCGCCCGCGAACCCGGCGAGGGCGGCGCTAATGACGAATATGCTCATCTTGTGATGGTATGCGTCGATCCCAAGGGCTTGTGCCGCCAGTTCGTCGTTCCGGATGGCGATGGACTGCCGGCCCAGCTTCGATCGCTTGAGGTTGGCGACCAGGTAGATGGCCACGATAGCGCCGGCCAGGGCCAGCCAGAAAGTGGTGTACTGTGGGATGCCCGGAAGCCCCATCGTTCCGCCCGTTACCTGCGTAAACATCTGGAATAGCGCCGTCACAGCCTCGCCGAAGCCGAAAGTGGCAAGGGCGAAGAAATCTCGTCGGAGCCGCAAGGCAGGGATGCCGATCACGTAACTCGCCGCGGCAGCCACAATAACCCCAAACAGCAGGGCGAGGGGAAAGGGCAAACCGAGCCTCATATTGGACAGGACCGCGGCGTAAGCGCCCAGAGACATGAAGCCCCCCTGACCAAAAGAGAAGAGGCCGGTGAGACCCGTGAGGGCGAAGACGCCCACAACCGCGATCAGGGCGATACAGAAGAGGGTGGCCAGATCAACGTAGTAGGACATTCTACTCGCCTCTTCTCTCAAGCCTTCTCATCGGTCGCCTTGCCGGCAATGCCCCAGGGCCGTACGAACAGCACCACCAGCAGCACGACGAAAACTACCACCGGGGCGGCAGCCGACCCGAGTGGCGTCATGGTCACCAGCGTCTCGACCATGGCGAGGAGGACACCGCCCAGCACTGCCCCGCTGATACTACCGAGTCCGCCGACCACGGCCGCGACGAATCCCTTCACCATTGCCTCGGCGCCCATCTCTGGATAGGTTGTGTAGGCGATCCCCAGGAGGGTCCCCGCGATCCCGCCCAGCGCTCCCGAGAGAAAGAAAGTGACGGAGATGACGAAGTTGGTGTCTACGCCCATGAGCGCAGCCGCGCGCATGTCGTTGGAGGCTGCCCGAATGGCCATCCCGATCCGGGTATGGAAGAGAACCAGGTTCAGGATCAGGAGGCCGAGCAGGCAGGTCCCTGCCGTCAAGATGTTCAGGGTTGAGACCGATATCCCCCCGACCTGAAAGGAGTTGGTGGCGATTAAGCTTGGCCACCGATAGAAGTCTCCCCCGATGGTGGCGTACATCAAGAATTGGGCGCCGGTCGACACCGTGATCGAGGTCACGAAGAAGTAGATGAGAGGTCCGTTCTTCAGCCTGATCTGGCGGAAGGCGATCATCTCGATGATCACGGCTAGGAACCCGCCGATGACCATCGTCAAGAGCAAAGTTGGGACGAGGGGAAGCCTCACATACTGGGCCAGCACGAAGCCCACGTAGGAACTGAGCATGATAACCGCGCCGTGGGACCAGTTGCTGAATTTCAGGATGCTGTAGACGAGGGCGAAGCCGACGGCAACGAGCGCGTAGACGCCTCCCACCGACAATGCATTGACAAGCTGCTGAAGCAGATACAACATGGCTTAATCCATCCCACTGGGATAGGAGGGGGCGGCCACAGCCACCCCCTCCGGCACCAACCTACTTGGGCAAATAGGTCGTCTTGAGGGTCACGTATTTGCCGTTCTTGACCTGGAGAATGGCCATCGCCATGCCGACCGGACGGTGCGTCTTGGGGTCCAGTGTGATCTTGCCCGTGATGCCCTGGACATCTTTGGTCTGGTTCTCGATGGCGTTATCTATAGCGACTGGATCCAAAGCATTCGCCTTCTGGATCGCGTTGGCCACGATCATCATGTCGTCGTAGCCCATCCAGGCGTGTACCACCGGGTCCTTGCCAAAGCGGGTTTTGTAAGTCGAGATGAAGTCCTTGAAGCGAGGGTCGTCCAGCGCGATGTTGTTCGGGAAGACAACGCCCTCGGCGTCCTTGCCGGCCGTTTCGGCGAATGGGGTGAAGCACGAGTTGTTGCCCACCACCGGAATGTTCATCCCGAGTTGGTGCATCTGCTTGACTATGAGGGAATTGTCCTTAAGGTAGCCGGTGATGGCCAGCACATCAGGGTTCGTTTGCTTGATCTTGGTCAGTTGGGCGGTGTAGTCGTTGGTGGACGCGTCGTACGACTCGTTGGCCACAATCTGGCCCCCATGCTTGCTGATGTACTCGGCGAAGGGCGTGGCCAGCGACACTGAGTAGGGGTTGCCCTGGTCATACATGATGGCGAACTTCTTGAACCCCATCTCGTTGAGTGCGTAGCTGGCGATGGCGTCGGACTGATCTCCGGCGGACGGCTCGCCCAGGAATGTGAACTTGTTGACCTGGCCGGGCTTCGGGGTGGTCGCGCGCTCGTCCATCGGGTCGCCGACTATCGGTACCTTCTTCTGGTCGGCTACCGGTGCCACTGCGATGTGCATAGCGCTGTTCGGGGTGCCGATTATTGCCACCACATGGTCCTGATCAACTAGCTGGTTGTAGTCGGTGATGCTCTCAGGAACGTTCCCCTTGAAGTCGGTGGCAAAGTACTTTATCTGCTTCCCCAGTAGACCGCCGTCCTTGTTTATCTTCTCGATTGCCATGATGGCCCCATTTTGCAGCCCCTCGCCCCAGGCGGAGGTGGGACCACTCAGGTCCTCAATGATCCCGATATTGACTGTGCTCGGCCCGCTAGCCTGACATCCCGACAGCGAGACGAGGCCAACGAAGATCGCCGAAATGGCTAGCAACCAGGTGAGACGTGTCACGGTACTGTCTCCTTTCCCTACTCCTAACTGGTGATAACCGACCACCCTCTCGAGATGATGAAACGGCTTTCAGTGACGCGCGCTCCGGATCGGCTATTTCTAGTTGCCTGCCTCCTCTTTTCTCAGTTCTGTCAGTCCACGGTCCCAAGAGTCTGTCCGGGAACTCACCACCAAGTCACGAAGAACACCAGGGAGCACTACCAAATCCCCTGATTAAGCCTCTGTGACCTTCGTGTCCTTGGTGCCTTGGTGGTGAGGACAGGTTCTAAGCCGTCGAAGGCTACAGGCGAAGGCGTCGCCCCTCTTCCGCCGACCAGTACATGGCATAGGCTACTCGCACGGATTCCAATGCCAGGTCCAAGCCCGAAAGTGGCTCGCGATCCTCAGCTACCGCCTCGACGAAGTCCTGTATCTCCTGGGCGTACCCCGATTCCCAGTTGTGATCGACGGCAGGGAAACTCCAGCCGGCGTTGGTCTCCAGTTTCTCGTTCAGGAACACGTCCTCGAAGACCCTGGAGTCGGGGGCGAAGGCCTCGCACGTGTTGTTGGGGCCGATATGGCACTTCAGGTGGGCATTAGTCAGGAAGACCTCTATGCCGTTGCTGACGCCGCCGAGCGCGGCGTCGGAGCAGGTGATCAGCGCCGTCGAGTTGTCATCGAAGGTGAGAGTGCCCGTCGCCCAGTTCTCCACGTCCACCCATCCGGAAACCAGCCTGGTGGCGGCTGGGTCGAACCCATTCACCCGCGTTAAGTCGGCCGTCTGTGCCCAGACCTCCCGCACCCGCCGAGGACGACCATCCCGAGCTTTCCCCTCCGTCTGCTTCAAGAAGATGGAGGCGCTGATGGGGTGAATCCCAAGGCGCAACAAAGCTCCGCCACCCGAGGTCTCCCATCGCTTGGAGAACTCGCTGGTGGAACCGCCGTGGGACTCATTCCCCCGCATCTCCAGGATCGTGCCGCCGCTGTTCTTTGCCAGTTCGGCTATGCGGCGGAAGGCCGGCGCGTAAACCCAGTTCTCGGCGTACATCAGCTTGCGGCCGCTCTCTCGAAAGGCCGCCGCGACCTCGTCCAACTCCCGCCGGACCACCGCGTACATGCGCTCTCTCGATACAGCCCCTGTTCGCCCCTCGCCCGCGAAGCCGAGGAGCGGCTTCTCGCAGATGACGTGCTTTCCCGCTCGAGCCGCAGCCACTGCCATCGGCTGATGAAGATGAACGGGGACGCAGAGATCTACGACGTCGATGTCTGGACTAGAGAGAAGGGCGGAGAGATCGGGGTAGACGCGCTGGATGTCGTAGCGATCAGCCAGCGCACGGGCCTTGCGAGGAGTGCGGGAGACGATTCCCTCTATCTCCAAAGGTACGCCGAAAACCCTCTGGTAGGCTGCCAAATGGAAGTCAGCCGCAAAGCCGGCCCCCACGATCCCGACCCGAACGGTGTTAGCCATCGTGTCTCTCTGAATTCCAGTGATTCCGAGTTTGCCAGCCGCGGTTCCGCGACGAACATGACGGCTTCACGGCCGGACCGCTATTGAAGAGTTAGAGCGCTACCCGATTTGGCCGCGAACGGAAGCGGACACGGCGAGAGCGCCGTGGTTTCGGAGCCTTTGCAGCACCTCCGCCCTTGCGTTCCGGAGGTGCTCGCTAACAGCTGCCCTTGCTTCGTTCGCGTCCCCGGCCCGCAGCGCGGTCAGGATACTTTCATGCTCCTGGAAAGTACCTGTGGCTCGCTGGTCCGGAGCGCTGTAAAGGGCGTGCATCACCATCGTATGGCTGCGCAGGTTGGAAAAGACCTCCGAGAGGTGCCGGTTGCCGACGCAGTCCACGATGAACTGGTGAAACTTGTGATCGAGCTGGATGTAAGCGAGATAGTCGGAGTGCGTCTCGCCGACGTTGGTCGCAGCTATTCGATCCATTAGGCTCTGCAACTCGTCGATGGCAGAGCATCCCTTCTGGACCACGAAGTCGACGGCAGCGCACTCGATGATCTCTCGCACCTGGTAGACCTCTTCTACGCCGCGCGCCGACGACTGCGTCACGAAGGCGCCACGCCGAGGAAACAGCTCGACCAGGCCATCGGCGGCAAGGAGCCTCAAGGCATCTCTGACCGGGGTGATGCTCACGCGAAAGTACTGGGCGAACTCTTCAAGCGGAAGCTTTTGTCCTGGGGCGAATTTGCCGGACAGGATATCGTGCCTCAGCACCTGGTAGACGCGGTCCGAGAGGTCGCGACGATCGATGTCGTAGTAGTCTCCGGATGTGTCCACAGTTCGCTCCTGAAGGTGGTGATCGGATGAAGGATCGAGCGAGATTAGGTCGCGGGGATGGGCCGAGAATGCGGTCTTCGGCCTGCTCCAACTCGGCCAATCTTGCATTTTATAAAATGCAAATTGCCTTTTGTATGGAGTGGGCGCATTATGAGTCTGCGGAGTGCGGCTGTCAAGGGGTTTTTGCGGGGAGGAATCTCAAGAGATAGAAACGGACCAGATGAGAGTAGGAGGAGGGTTCTGGGTTCTGAGTCCTGATTGAAATCCCCAGTGCGTGAGGTGCGGGACTTGTGGCTCGGCGCGACCTACTACTCCGTCACACAGCGTTTCCTGAATCCTGGAATCGAGGCTTCAGCCGGTCGTACCTGGATCACCCGCTGAAGCGTCGATTCCAGGTCGTCAGTAAACGTATGACGCAGCACCAGAATTCAGACCTCAGAACCCAGAACTTCGTGCTTACCGAGACACGCGCCCTGAGGCGTCGCCGCCCATCAACTTCTCCACCTCGTCCACGGTGACCATGTTCATGTCGCCGAAGATCGAATGCTTCAGGCAGGAAGCAGCCACGGCAAAGTCCAGCGTCTTCTGCGGCTCCCCGTAGGTCCGGATGCCGTAGATCAGACCGGCGGCGAAGGAGTCACCACCACCCACCCTGTCCACGATGTGGGTGATGTCGTAGGTTCGGGCCGTGTACAACTTGCCGCCGTCGTACAGAACCCCGGACCAGCTGTTGTGGCTGGCCGAGATGGAGCCGCGCAGGGTGATCCCTATCTTCTTGAGGTTGGGGAAGCGCTCCACCAGCTTTTGGCAGACCTCCTTGTAGCGGGCAGCCTCAACCTTGCCGGAGGTCACGTCGGTCTCGGCCGCCTTGATTCCGAAGACCTTGTCCGCGTCCTCCTCGTTGCCGATGGCTACGTCCGCGTTGGCCACCAGATCGGCCATCACTTCGCCGGCGGGCTTGCCCCACTTCCACAGTTTCGCCCTGTAGTTCAGGTCGCAGGAGACCGTGAGGCCCATCTTGCGGGCCGTCTCGGCGGCCTCGATGCTAACCTCCGCCGCGCCCTTGGAGATGGCGGGCGTGATCCCAGTGATGTGGAACCAGTCGGCCCCCTCGAACACCGCCGGCCAGTCGACCATACCCTTCTCTATGGTGGATATGGCGCTGCCGGAACGATCGTAAACGACCTTGCTGCCCCGTTGAACTGCACCGTTCTCCAGGAAGTAGATGCCCATCCGCTCGCCGCCGCGAACGATGTGACCTGTGCCTACTCCCCAGTGCCTCAGGAAAGCGATGCAGGAGTCGGCTATCTCGTTTTTCGGCAGTCTGGTCACGTACTCCACCGGCACGCCGAAGCGGGCCAGGGATACGGCGACGTTCCCCTCGCCTCCGCCGAACTCCGCCTCGAACGAACGCGCCTGCTCGATCCGCAGGAAACCCGGCGGTGAAAGCCGAAGCATCATCTCGCCGAAGGACACAACTTTCTTTGCCATGCTCCATCCCCCACGTCAGTGTGGGCCCCACTATACCATTGCGACCGCTTTCCGAAAACCAGCCAGCGGGATTGTGGCTCGCCGTAACGCGCGACCCACGAACGCCAACGCGGTTTGGCAGCAACAGGATCTCAGATCATCGTTTGTCAGGTAGGAGCCATATTTAATTGACAAATATCCTCGGCCGGTGGTAGCATTCGTGCGTAAGTGATCGATGGTTATGTACTCGCGATCACTGGGCGGAGGTACGAGTTGGGCAACCTGATATCGCAGGATAGCAGCAACCGTAGCGGTCACAATACCGGCGCTCCCCGATATCTGCAGCGCTTCTTCCTCAAGCGACTGCGCCGCCTCGTATCCATTCGCCGCGAGCGCGGACCGCTGATGGACGCGGGTGACTTCGAACTTCACCTGCTGGACAAGGCGGTCTACTCCACCTTCTGCGATTGCTTGGACCTGGACGCGGGAGAAGAGGCCCGCGCCATCCTTCGCCATGAGATAGCCGGCGTAGATACTGTCGGCGAAACCGACGAGAACCTCTCCAATTAGCGCCTGAAGCGCGTGTAGCACGGCGCCGGAGTGGTTTCTTGCCCGCATCTGCAATTTGCACGTGAGCCGTATATAATCGCGTCATCATCAGCCTGGAACAAGGGAGATTCGCCGATGAAGGAAATCCGAATCCACGCTCGGGCTGGGCAAGGGGCCATTACTACCGCGCGTATCCTCGCCATGGCCGCCTTCGAGCAGGGGAGATACGCCCTCGCCTTCCCACACTTTGGGGCAGAGCGCATGGGCGCACCCATGAATGCCTTCGTCCGCCTCGAC
>JAJYKO010000184.1:7146-8517 GCA_021788565.1 Chloroflexota bacterium | reverse complement strand
TTATCTGGGCCAAGGGAGGGCGGCTCTGCCGTTTCGCACTGATTGCCTTTGGGCTCAGTATGACACCATTCCTATTCCTCGACGGCCAGGGGTATCGGTATCTCTACACTCCGTTGATCTTCTTCTCAATGGCGGCAGCGAGTGCCCTTGTGGATCTATATAGGTATCTGCGGCTGTCGTCTCGAACGGCCGCGCTAGCGGTAATCGCGATCATCCCGCTCTTCGTAGTGCTTTCCTTCGCGGAATCTCAGCGGCAACTCTTCTGGTGGAACCAGGCTGGGCTGGTAGCCCAAAACAGCCTGACGCAGCTAAAGCGGCTTGATCCCAGTTTTCCTCCAGGAGCTAAGCTGGTGTTCGGAGGCCTGCCGGATACGATCCCCAACACTAATGCCGAGGTGTGGAGGCAGGGAATCACCGAGGCAGTAAGAGTTGTCTACGGGGATAGGACTCTCCGAGTGGAAGCCTTCAGCAAGGGCACCGTGGAGCAGCTGTTCCGGGGAGATCTTAAGGGCGCTCCCAACACGTACGGCTTCGTGTGGGAGAACTGGCAGTTGAAGCAGATTGCGCCGTAGCTGCCCTCTGTTCAGGGCCCTCGCTCGATCTTGGACAGATCTGAAGGTCCCCAGCGGGTTCCCCTGAACTGCTCCCAGACGCCGCTGATTCCGACCGCGGCCAGTACGGACAGGAAGGGAACCATGGGGATGCGGAATCGGCTGTAGGCTTCCGCGCCGGCCGAGACCAGAACCAGGTAGCCCACAACGACGGCCAGCAGCAGCGCCGGGAGCTGCTTACGCCCACGCATCATCGAGACAAGGCCGAGGGCCGCGCCGAGGTAGATCACCGCTGACAGCAGGACGCTCCAGACGAGGATCGCCTGCTGAAGACGGTTCATCAGGGTAAAGCGACCGAGGGCCTTCCCCACTGCGCCAGGCTCGTCCATAGTCGCCTGACCCTGGAAACACTCGGTTGAGGTGCTGTTGCGATCCAGCAGGGTGCAGGTCGTACTGTAGCCCGGATCTATGAAGATGCGAGCGGCACCCTTGAGTTCCATTGTGACGGTCTGAGCCGGGTACCGCCTGAAGATGTCCAGCGCAACCTCCCTCTGAAGCGCCCCTTGCTCCGCTGGCGAGACTGCCCCTGGCGGAGACATCTGCGCGACGCGTGCCTGAAGCTTCTGGAGGGCGGCCTCCTGACTGGTGCCCTCAACGTCGGCCAGCACCTCGCGTGCACGGTAGTAGACCAGGTTGATGTCGGACACCGTCGACAGGGTGAACACGCCGCCCTCCCGGTAGTTGCGAGCGGCCCACGAGTAGGTGATGCCCATGCTGATGCCGACAAACAGTACGATAGCCACCGTAACATGGCGCCAGC
>JAJYKO010000184.1:0-7136 GCA_021788565.1 Chloroflexota bacterium | reverse complement strand
TAAGTGTCGTCCCATCGCTACCACAACAGGGATCAGAGCGAGCGGTAGGAACTGGCTCACCGGACGGGTTAGGGCGGCGAGTCCGAAAAGCGCCGTGCCCAGCAAAAGCCAGCGCAGGCGGGAAGAGCGCCAGTAGAAAAGCAACAGAAGCGAGGCCGAGGCCAGCAAGAGCGTGAACAGTGTCTCAGTCAGCAACAGGTTGGAGGTCATGGCCGAGACCGGCTCCAGGGCGAAAAGGGCCGCGGCCAGCAGCCCTACCCTGTAGGTGATGCCGCTTTGGCGGGCCAGGCCGAAGATGACGACGGCGGTCAGCGCTGCGAGCAGGATCTGGAGCAGTATGACCGCCTCGGGCGAGTGTCCAGCGACGGCGTAAACGGTCGTGAGCATCGCGGGATAGGCGGGCGTCCGGTCCAAATCGGGAGCGAAAGGAGGCTTGGACCCAGCAGAGAAGACGCCGTACCGAAGGATGTTGTTGGCGAGTTGGTCGTATCCGAAAGAGTCGGGCGTGAAGAATTTCAGTGGCTTCGGCGAGATATACAGGAACAGGCCGGCCCTGAACAGCACGGTCGCCAGGATGATCGAGACGAGCCAGACTCTCGAATTCTTGCCGTTGTTTCCCAAGCGGTGATTGCTCCAGTATCTTGCGGAGGCACTTCAGCAGAGTCAGGTAGTCCAGTTGAGAACATCCTGGGACGGGTGATGTACTCTCCGAACGATCGTCTACGCGGATGCTGCCGTCTGCTGCTGCAGAAGTCTTTCGGCCTCGCCAAGCCGCGCCATCGTCCGCTCGCGGCCCAGCACCTCCATCGTCTCGAAGAGGGGCGGGGCAGCCGTGCGGCCGGTTGAAGCTGCCCTCAGGATCCCGAAGAGCTGACCAGTCTTCAGACCCAACTCCTCGGCGAGCGGGCGAATGGCCTCCTCAAGGGTCGTGCTGTCCCAGTTGGGTAGCGCGGCTATGCGCTCTCTTGCCACCCGAAGGGCGGCGAGGCTCGCCTCGGGCGTGAGCCCTTTGGCCACCAGAAGGCGGTTGTCATACTCAAGGGTGCCGGCGAAGAAGAAGGCTGTGATCTCGGCCGCTTCGGCAAGTTTCTTCAGCCGCTCCCGAATCAGCGGCACGATTCGCTCCACGTAGGGTCGATCGTTCTCCGTCGCGAGACCGGCGCTCTCCAGGAACGGCATCAAGCGCGAGGTGAGATCCTCTACCGTGAGTTGGCGGATGTAGTATCCGTTCATCCAGTCCAGCTTGGTGATGTCGAAGACCGCTCCCGTCTTGTTGATCTTTTCGATGGAGAACCGCTCGATCAGCTCCTGCTTGGACATGATTTCCGTGCTGCCATCGTAGGCCCAGCCGAGGAGCGCCAGGTAGTTGACCATTGCCTCCGGCAGGTAGCCCATGTCGCGGTAGGCGAGGACCGACGTGGCGCCATGGCGCTTGCTCAGCTTGGACTTGTCGGGTCCCAGTATCTGCGGGACGTGCGCGAACTTTGGCGGCTCCCAGCCGAAGGCTCGGTAAAGCAGGACGTGCCGGGGGGCGCTGGAGATCCACTCGTCTGCCCTCAGGACGTGGCTGATGTGCATGAGGTGGTCATCCACAAGGTGCGCCAGGTGGTAAGTCGGGTAGCCGTCCGACTTGATGATCACGAAGTCGTCCATCGTCGAATTGGGAAACGTGATCTCCCCATGGATCAGGTCATAGAAAGACGTGGATCCCTCCAGAGGGACCTTGAACCGGATCACTGGAGTGGCCCCTTCGGCGAGTTTGGCGCTAACCTCGACCTCCGTCAGGTTGCGGCACGTCCTGTCGTAGCCGGAGGTCTCTTTGCGCCGCTGCTCCTCTCGCATGGCCGCGAGCCGCTCGGGGCTGCAGAAGCAATAGTAGGCGTCTCCCTGGGCGATGAGCCGCTGGGCGTGCTCCTGGTAAATGGGGAGCCGCTCTGATTGGAAGTACGGGGCATACGGGCCGCCTACCTCGGGGCCCTCGTCCCAGTCCAGCTGTAGCCACCGCATGGCATCCAGAAACGCGTCTATAGCGCCTTCAACCTTTCTGGCGACGTCTGTGTCCTCTATTCGGAGAACGAACTGGCCGCCGTGGTGCCGGGCGAGGAGCCAGTTGAAAACCAGTGTCCTGAAATTACCTAGATGCGGTAAGCCCGTCGGGCTCGGCGCCATGCGTGTTCTCACGGTCTCTCTTTCACTCATCTACGTGTTCTCTAGCCTGCCGGCGGAGGCGGCTCGGTCTGTTGGGTTGGCGGCTCCGGGGGTGAAGGCGCTGCCTCGGCTGGGGACGTCAGGCTGGCACCACAGCTCGGGCAGAAACTCGCTCCCTCGGGGACTGGGCGCCCGCAACGGGGACAGGCATCCGCACTCGGCGCGGGTTGTTCCTGGAGAGGAACCTCCTCAAGCTCGTGAGGCACCTCACTATCGATGGCTTCCAGCTCTGCCTCCCGACTAGCGAGTTCCTCTTGAAGCTGTTTCACCTTCTCGCAGCGCTCGCGGATCCCCGCGGGCACGTCCTCGCTACGCTCGTAAAGCTCCATAACGTAACGGCCAATCTCGTGCAGGTCACCGTCTATCTGGGATCGCAGCGCTGTGATGCGAGATCGAGTGCGATTTGCACGAAGTAGTCTGTCAATCTCGAAGCCCGCCCGGTCGACACCGCGCCGCAGGCCATCCATGAACTCCATCATCTTGTTACCTCCTGCGAGACGCCATCGAAGCGTTCGTTGTCCCTCCGACTCCGCAGCCAGTAGAGGCACGCTTCGAGATCACCCGGTAGCGGCGAGTGAAAGCTAAGCCTCTCATCTGTGATGGGAGAATCGAAGGCGAGCATTGTTGCGTGCAGCGCCTGCCTCCTCAGCCCATCCGGCCCGCGCCCCGAGCCGTACAACCGATCACCTGCCACCGGGTGGCCGATGAAAGCGAAGTGCACCCTGATCTGGTGCGTTCGCCCGCTGACTGGTTTGGCTTCGAGAAACGTGAAGCGATCGAACCTCTCCAGAATAGTGAAGAAGGTCCGTGCGGACTTTCCCTCCAACTGAACCGCCATCCGTTGCCGCCGAACAGAATCTCGTTCTATTGGCAGGTCGATCAGCCCGCGATCGTCGTGCAGGTTGCCTTCTACCAGCACCAGATATCTCTTCTCGATAGACCGTTCCTTCATCTGTCGCTGAAGCTCGCCCAGGGCGGATGCAGTGCGGGCCACAACCATCAGCCCGGACGTGTCCTTGTCCAGTCGGTGGACGATTCCTGGCCGGCCCGGGCCGGGCACACCGCGGATCTCAGGGTATTGCGCGAGTAGCGCGTCCACCATCGTGCCGGTCAGGTGGCCGGGTGAAGGATGCACCACGACTCCCGGCTGCTTGTCGACGACCACCACGGAGGCATCCTCATAGACTATGCACAGGATCGGGAGCTCGGCCGGGGTCGCGGTGGCATCTGGTGGCTCTTGCACCTCCACGGCGTCGCCCGTGGACAACCGCTCTCCCGCTCTGGCCAGCATTCCATTGACGAGGACGAGAGAGTCCTCGATCATCTTCTGCCAGGATGCCCTGGAGCGCTCGGTATTCACCTTGGCCAGGTAAACGTCTAGCCTGGTGCCCGCATCCTGTTCAGATACGATCTGTATCACGAGAGCGACCGTCGTCCGCCTGCTTCTGCTCCGTCGGGCTGGTCAGAAGGTGGTACACCAGTATCACCACACCCACGACGATAGCCGAGTCAGCCACGTTGAAGACCGGCCACCAGCCAAGATCTATAAAATCGAAAACGTGCCCAAAGCGAACGCGGTCCAGCAGATTCCCGGCTGCCCCACCCAACATCATTCCTAGGCAGATGGCCAGGGTGATCCGGTGGGCGGGAATGAACCGCTGCCCGACTAAGATGCCGCCGATCACCAGCACGCCGATCACGATGAAGAAGAGGGTCTGGTTCTGGAACAGCCCGAAGGCCGACCCCCGATTCTCCACGTACGTGAGCCTCACCAGCCCTCCCAACAGTGGGATCGAAGAGGTCCCCCGATCGGCCAGGAGCTGTTGGACTGCCACCTTGCTCGCCTGGTCCAGAGCAAGCACCAGGAGGGCAGTGAGGAGGATAATGGCAGTCCTCGCGGCCGATGCCCAGCTGTCTTTGCGCTCGGGACCTGATTCGATAACTCGTGTCTCCTCCTGGCTACTCAGCGTTCTGCCTCCTGTAGTCGCTTGCAGTCGATGCAGAGGGTGGCATGTGGGAGGGCCTCCAGCCGGTTGGGGTCTATCGGGCGCCCGCAGTTCGCACAGATTCCGTAAGTGCCCTCATCAAACCTTGCCAGGGCTGCGTCCGTCATCGCCAACTGGCGTCGGAGATTGTCCAGGAGTCCCAGGTTCTTCTCCATCTCGTAGGTCTCCGAGCCGACGTCCGCCATGTGGTTTCCGTAGCTCTCGCTGTCGAGCGTGGGATCGTCGAACTGGCCACGGAGATCGGACATGGCTTCGATCTCCTTCTGGAGCTGCTCTCGCTCTTCCTCTAATCGCTGTCGGAGCTCTCGATTGGTTACTGTCTCGGCCATCGTTGGTAGCACCACCTTTCGGACAAGTCCTTCGCCTTCTGCGTCAGCGTGCATTATCGCTGCCGATACACCCCGCAAGGGAGGGCTTGTCAAACAAGCAATTGGTGTGCCCCATACCGGGATTGTACCGGCCGCTGCTGTTATTAGCAACCCTGACCATACTCTCGATAATCTTCGTTCTTCCCGTCGGCTTCTCTTGCTCCGTGTGGCCTCCAGCCAAGATGTTTATCGAGAAATGGTAGCGTCATCTGCCAGTGGATCTCGTGTCCTCCATCCGCATACCCGATTTCCGTCCGGTCCGGAATCTTCAGATTCGCGTACAACCGCTGTACTCTTGCGTATTCGAAGGCAACCCACTCATCGCGACCGACGCTATCCTGGCGGCCGCGCTCCACCATGAACGGTCGCGGCGCGATCAGCCCGGCCATTTCGGCGTAGTTGAACGTGTTGCCCAGGTCGAACTCGTACATGTCGTATTCAGCCAGGAACATGTAGCTGAAGGGCACGCTTGTGCTCGCACACTTGACCAACCACTCGTTGAAATCACCCGAGCAGATCGAAAGACAGTAGCCGTCCAGGATGGCCGGTATCCGCATCGCTGCTTTGCCCCCGTACGAGTGGCCATAGAAGGCGATCCTTCGTGGATCCACGAAAGGTTGCTGCGAGAGCCATGCCAATGTCTGCTGATGCTGGCCAACCATCAGTGAATAAAGCGACCACTTCAGAGGGTGAGCCTTTCGCTGTAACAACCGAAATCGCTCACCGCCAACGTATGGATTCTGTGGTGCATAAACGACGTAGCCGTGCTCAACCAACCGCGCGGCAATTCCGTGATACATAGGCGAATCTCGGTCGAGCACTTCCCGCACGTTGCTCTCCAGCCCATGTTGGCAGACTACCACCGGCCGTCGTTCCTCGGGCTGCACGTCCTTCGGAATCAGGATCAGTCCGTGAGTGAAGACGTCTGGCCAGACGTCGAGCACGACCTCGTAGCCTGTCCAGGTTGGCTCATCGTAAACGAGGCGGGTGCGAGGGTTGGCCGGGAGGGTAGGGTCCGGACAGCGCCCGACGAGTTCTCTCCACAAGTGCTGCCGGAAAGGGCCGCACTGTTGGTCCCAGTCCTCGATCGATTGCGGTTCGGCCCCTCCCCAGAATTGCTCGCGCTGGACGGTCGCATTCTGGAGCAGTCTCTGCGTGAACCGACATAGCTGGTCGAACTGCCGATGCAGGCGCGGTAGCGGATCAAATGGGCCGACGTGGTTGATCTCTGGCATGCTGGAAAGCGCTACGGGATCGACTACTCGTTTGTCGGTTAGGAATCGGGGCAATCTCGTCAGCCATCCGCCCGTCGACGCCACTACGAAGCGCCCGTAATCGCCAACCAGATACTGGAGAAATCTCGCCAGCGCAGTCGAGGTCCCAGGTCCCTGTTCAATGTCATTAGGTACCACGAGGTCCAGGGATTGAGTTGCACCATTAGCCTCATAGGCACGCCGTGCGCGCGCCACCTCGGCCTTGATCTCCTTTAGAGGAGTTGGGCCGAGGGTCCCCGAGGCTGCCGTGAAGTAGTATCCCTCGCGTGGTGAGGGGGGACCGCTCACCTCAGGCCCCGGACTGGCCTCGACGAGTAGCGGACGCGGTGATACCAGCGATGCCACCTCGGCGTCTGAAAACCCCCGGAGAAGTCCCCAGACATCCCGATAGATCGGCTCGTGCCAAACGTTTCGGCAGCTGTGGAAGTAGCCGCTCACTCCAGTTGCCGCGATCCGAGTATCGAGCGCGCCACTGTACAAGGCCAGCAGACCTCCCTCGCCGTATCCGAACACCCCGACCGGCGCCGACGCCCCGTCATGTGGCGCGGCGAGGTAATCCACCAGGGCGAGAATCTTCTGGATCTCGTAGCCCACGATGTGGCGGCCCAACTCGAAGGCCATGCGCCAGATGAACTCGCGATGTGGCTGAGTAGTCATTCGCAAAGCGGGGTTGCCTGACCAGTCGTTGGCGCGATCGATCAGAACTGGAACGAGAACCAGACAACCTAGGTCGGCGAAGTGGCGGGCGAACTGAGCTGAGGGAGCGACACCCGGCGCGAGCCCGACGAGCATCTCAGGGGACCAGTCGGCATCTGGGATGGCAATAATGGTGGCAATTGGTGTCGTCTTCGGACGAAGAAGTAACCCTTCACCTTCGACTCCGTCCAAGACCGGCCAGCGAATGCGGTCCACGCTGAATTTCGCCGTTTCGGCGGCCCGAGATGACGCCGCCGTTGAGCTGACGAGTTCGAGTGCGGTAATTGGCAGACGTGCGTCTACAACACCGAGGATCTTTGCAAATCGCTCGCGGCGGGCCGTGACGCCGTCTTTCGATGGTTTAGAACCAACATTGCTCTCTGCTATCGTCTCGGCAGCCGCAAGCTCGCGGTCAAGGAAGGCGTGGAGCCCATCCACCATCCGCTCAGCGAGGTCTTCTGTTTCCGCCAGGAGAGCCGTGTTTGGCAGCTGCCCAGTCGAAATGAGATCACGTCCCATTGAGAGTGCGCCCCTGAGGGATTGATAGCCTGTCTTGTCCGCGATCTACCAGACGTAATAGGCGG
>JAJYKO010000183.1 GCA_021788565.1 Chloroflexota bacterium | reverse complement strand
CGGCTTCCCGGCTGCCACAGCAGAGACTACCTGTTGTCCCTTGCGAGCGGACATCCTACGACGGCCCACCGGAGCCTGGATCAGCAGATAGTCTATGATGCGCTCCTCCGCGAGCCGCTCGGCCTGGGGCTGCACCTCCTGCACCTTCTGCTCCGAAAGCAGGTTAACGGAAGCCTCCACGAGGTCCTGCATTATGCTCTCGACATCCTTGCCGACATAGCCGACCTCCGTGAACCTGGTTGCCTCGACTTTGATGAACGGGGCCCTGGACATCACGGCCACACGGCGGGCTATTTCCGTCTTCCCAACACCTGTGGCACCTATCATCATTATGTTCTTCGGCGCGACATCCTCCCTGGCTTCTGGCGGTAGCAGCCGTCGCCGATAGCGATTCCGAAGGGCAATCGCCATCGCCTTCTTGGCAGACTCTTGTCCGATGATGTACTTATCGAGCTCTTCGACGATTTCGCGGGGGGTTCTATCTTCCATTTCCCGATCCTTGCGAAGGAAAGAGATGTGCAGGCCACGGCCGCCCTACCAGGTCACGGCTCGAGCACGTCCACTGTGATGGAGGTGTTCGTGTAGATGCAGAGGCTCGCCGCGATCTCCAGCGCGATCCGCGCGATCTCCGGAGCCGGTAGCGGGCTGTGATCGAGGAGAGCCGTGGCAGCTGCCTGAGCGTACGGAGCCCCGGAGCCGATGGCCACTACCCCGGCGTCAGGCTCGATGACTTCTCCCTCACCGGAAAGCACCAACATGTCCTGCAGGTCGGCAACAATCAAGGAAGCTTCCAGCCTGCGGAGGTACTTGTCGGTCCGCCACTCCTTGGTGAGCTCCACCGCGGACTTCCGGAGATTGCCACCGTGCTGCTCCAGGCGGGACTCGAAGCGCTCGAAGAGGGTAATCGCGTCGGCTACGGCTCCGGCGAACCCCGCGAGGATCTTGTCCCTGTAGAGCCGCCTGATCTTCTTGGCAGTGTGCTTCATCACCACATCGCCGACGGTTATCTGCCCGTCGGCTGCGATTGCAACCACACCGTCCCTTCTCACAGCCAGAACCGTGGTGCCGTGGATCCTGCCATCCGTCGACATCTGGGCGGTACCCCCAACCTAGTTAAGGCATTCGCGACCTGAATCGAATTATAGCATAGGGTATTCCCCAGGAAGGAGGAAGTAGGAGCCGGCTCCTGCCGGCGATGAACCTGGCAATTGTCGGCGGCTCCTGCCGGCGATGAACCTGGCAATTGTCGGCGGCTCCTGCCGGCGATGAACCTGGCAATTGTCGGCGGCTCCTGCCGGCGATGAACCTGGCAATTGTCGGCGGCTCCTACTTGCGGTACTTGGCCACGTTGGCGTTGTGCTCCGCGAGCGTCTTGGCGAAGGCGTGGGTGCCGTCCGGCTTGGCCACGAAGTAGAGGTAATCGCTGGGCGTGGGGTTGAGCGCTGCCTGCAGTGACGCGAGTCCGGGGTCACAGATGGGGCCTGGCGGAAGCCCCGAATACTTGTAGGTGTTGTAGGGCGAGTCTACGGCCAGGTCCTGGACAGTGAGGTTGGTTTTCCACCAGCCATACTTGCTGACGGAGGTGGGATCAACGCTGGCCACTGCATACTGGACCGTAGGATCAGTGTCGAGCTTCATGCCATCCTTTAGCCTGTTGTAGAAGACGCCGGCCATCAAGGGACGCTCGGACGGGACGACGGCCTCTCGCTCGATGATGGACGCGAGGGTCACAATCTGGTGGACCGTCATACCCCGGGCAGCAGCCTTCTGCACCATGTCGGCGGTGAACTTGGCCCCGAACTGCGCCACCATCCG
Source organism: Chloroflexota bacterium (assembly GCA_021788565.1). The sequence continues at coordinate 6,706 of JAJYKO010000183.1, read as the reverse complement.
CTCCTCCAGGGTCCGCGGGGTGGTCCTATCGTCGATCCGGTACGAATCCGGAAACAGGTAGCCCTCGAGGCTCGCGCCGGCTGGCCGGCTTGCCAACAAAGCCGAGTCACTTTTGCCTCCCCGCACCAGCGACATGAACTGATCCACGGTCCCGACTCCGCCGGCCGAGACCCGCTCAGCGATCTGCTCGGCACGCCAGCCTTCAGGAATGGTGATCAGCGGCCCCAGCTTCGTCTTTCCAGACGCGAGGATGCTCAGTATCTCGCTGGGCTTCATGCTCGGCGAAAGCTCGTAGTCCCCCGCGGCCAGTTCGCCCGCAACTCCCATCTTCTCGGCCATCAGCCGAAATCCGAGCGCGTTCTTTATGAGGCCGGCCGCCTCGAGCCGATCCCCTATCGACGAAGCTGCGTCCCCTTGCTGCACAGTAAAGACTCGCTTCGTTGTGTCGCTCGGATTCGCCGCCTCATCCGACCCGGAGATAAGTGACTGAACGGCTCCCCTGGGGTCCCGCACTATCTCGACGCCCTGCGTCGCCGCGAGCACCACCCCCACTGCCACAAGCAGCACCACTACTATTCCGATGATGCCCAGTATCCGATCGCGGGTCATTTCCCATCCAAGAACCAACGTCGCAGGGCGGGAGCTTTCCCCCCGCCGCTAGGTCGTGGCGAAATGCAGGCGGCGGGCCAGGGCGCCCCGCCCTTCGCCCTGCTCATCACTCTCTGTGGCTGTCAAGGTAGAATTGCAGAATCACGGCGGCGGCGACCTCGTCAAGACCCTCCCTTGAAGCGCGACTCTTACGGCGTCCACGCGCACGTACGATGCGCTCCGCGTCTACGGTTGAGTGTCGCTCGTCCCAGTAGACGGTGGGTACCTCTACGACCCTGGCCAGCCGGTCCCCAAAGCCCATCACCCTTCGGGCCTGGTACCCCAGTTCGTCCTGAAGTGTCTTTGGCAGCCCAACTACAATTAAATCCACCGCGTGCTCCTTGACCAGGCCGACAATCTCCTCCTGGTCCTTCTTCTCTGCGACACGATGGATCGTCAGCAACGGAGTCGCGATGGTTCCCGTGGGGTCGCTGAGCGCCACGCCAATACGCCGATCCCCCACGTCAAGCGCCATCACCCTCACTGGGTCGTCCGCACGTCCACTCGGAGGGCATGCCCTGCCCACGAGGGCCATATTTCCAGATTGACCACCCGGAGGGGGCCTTCCAACTGGGCCAGCTTGGCCCTGGCTTCCTGCACCGAAAGACCTCGGAGCGACTGTGAGAGGGCATCTGCCTCGAGCACCCTCTGCGCCATTCCGGATACGGCGACCTTGAGAGACGCCGTCTGAGATCCCGCTTGTATCACTTCCGGTGGATTTATGTCCAGCGGAGCCGATGTGGCGCGGTAACCTTTCGGCACCGAATCCTTCCACTCCTGCTGTACGACCGTATTGAGGTCCGTGTTGCTGAAAGCTATGGCGGTGGCGTCCACCGACAGGGTCCCGTTCAGCTGGTCCGCTTGCTCGTCCACTTTCTTATCGTAGGTCTCCTGCTCGATGCGGACCTGCATCGAGTGTGGAATGAGCGACTCCGACTGCCGGACTCGAGCCTGCAGCTCCGCGAGTGCCTGCGACTGGGCCCGTTGGACCAACTCCTCCTTAAGGCGACTTTGATCGTCAGCCGTAGCCACCTTGACCTTATTGTCGGTGCCGCCAGAGAGCGCCTGCTCGTTCAGCACGGTGAGCCCTGCGAAGCTGCTGCTGTCGAACTTGCTAATCGCGAGGGCCGGAACGTTCCCCGCCTCTCCGGCGTCCACCGCCACCACCGGGATCTTCGCGGTCACCCCGGCGACTATGCTGGATGCGGACTGAGGGCTTGGAACCGCCTGGGGAGTGGGGCTAACGGATGAACCCGGCGTTGGCAACGCTCCCGGTGATGGCGACGGGGTCGGCAGAGTGATCCTGGCCGGCTGCTGGGGTGAACTAAGAACCGCGGCTACCGTCGTCGCGAACTTCTCTCCGGTACTCGTGGAGAGAATCGAGCCCGCCGGTATCACTATCATCGACGAGGTGCCGTTGATTACTGTGACTTCACCATTTGCCTTGTCCTTACCCACATTCTTCTCCCCGGTTGTCGAGACCATCTCTGAAACAGGAAAACGGTACTCGACTATTCTGCCAGGGATCACGCTGGAGGAGACGTCCAGGGAGGTGACGCTAGCGTCGACCCGCACCTGAATCTCCTGGTTAATCTGCTGAACCGGAGCCGCTATCGTGACCGTCATGTCGGGGACGAACAGGTACAGCGCACCCACCACGGCGAGCGACAGCACTGTGAGGATGGCCCAGCCCTGTCGGGAAAACGAAGGGATCAGAGAGGAGACGAGGACGTCTGCCAGGTTCTCCACCGCAGAAGCGGCCGAGCGAGTTCGGGACCTGTTTACCGCTCCAACGGAGGGAAACGCCTTAAGCCCTTGCTCCCTCGCTAGCTTGCGCCAGTAGGGACTGTGCGCGACTACCGCCACGGGAGTCCCCAACTTCTGCGACGTCCTGGCCAGCAACCTGTACGTAAGAACGTTGCTGGCGATTCGGCACCTGGGATCGAGAATGATCACCGGGTTGCCCGGGCCCGCCGCGTCGAGTTTCCCTTTGGCGCTGTGGATGGTATCGGACCTGTCGAGGGTTATAGGCTCATCGGCCCATCGGGGCATTCTTCGCCTCTTCTCCTTTTCGCGAGAAGGAAAGGATGTGGCAGCGCGACGTCGTACGCCAGCAGGTTACCCGAGGAGCAGTCCTACCCAAGCCCCTCGGCCACGGTGCGCGTCACGCTCTCGAGGGCGTTCTTCATCTGGCGTGGATCCTTGCCGCCCGCCTGGGCCATCTCGGGTCTGCCGCCCCCTCCGCCACCGGTCTGCGACGCGACCTGTTTCACCAGCTTTACCGCGTCGAATTTCGGGGATATCAGCGACTTGCTCACGCTAGCAACAAAACTGGGGCGATCGTTGATCACGGCGCCCAATACGATAATCCCCGGCTCCAACCTGGGCCGCAGCCAGTCTACCATTTCCCGCATCGCATCCATGCTTTGGGCTTCTACGGCCGAGGAAAGCACCCGCGCGCCGTCCACCTCGACCGCCTTGGAAAGCAGCGACTCGGCCTCCACCCGAGCGAGGCGAGACCGCAAGCGCGCCACCTCTTTTCGGCTGGCGGTCAGATCCTCAGCTGTAGCCGTCACTCGCTCCGCGGCCAGTTCTGGCACCGTGCCCAGCTCGGCGGCGATGGTCGCCAGTTCATCGGTTCTGGCCCGAATAGCCCGAAGGGCAGCCCTGCCGGCGACCACCTCGATGCGCCGTACGCCTGCAGCCACACTGGATTCACTGAGAATCTGCGCCACCCCCAGCAGCCCTGTGTTGGGAGCATGTGTGCCGCCGCATAGCTCCAGGCTGTAGTCACCTATCTTCACCGTGCGGACCGTCTGGCCGTACTTCTCGCTGAAGAGGGCCATCGCTCCCGCGGCGCGGGCCTCGTCGAGACTGCGCAGGGTTGTCTCAACCGGTATGTTCTCGAGAATGCGGCTATTGATCTCAGCCTCTGCCACCCTCAGATCGTCCGGCGTCAAAGCCGCATCGTGGGTGAAGTCGAAGCGGGCGATTTCGGGCGAAACGAGGGAACCGGCCTGAGTGACGTGCGTGCCCAGCCGATCCCGGAGTGCCTTGTGCAGCAGATGCGTGACCGTGTGGTGCCGCACGATGTCCAGCCGCCTCTCCACGTCGATCTTCGCGATGGCACTGTCGGAAACCTCGAGGAATCCGTCCGTCACGGTCCCGATGTGGAGGATGCGCCCAGCGTCGTCGTGCTGGGTGTCGTGCACCTCGAAGCGGCCGTTGTCGGTCTTGATGACGCCGGTGTCCCCAACCTGCCCACCGGACTCCGCGTAGAACGGCGTCCTGTCCAGAACGACCATGGAATCTGTGCCCTGATCGATGCGCGGCTGCCACTGTCCCGCCACAAGAAGCGCCGTTATCTGAGCCTCGCTCTCGACAGCTTCGTAGCCGATGAAGCGCGAGGCCTCGATCTCGCTCGCCCCCTCGTTCATCTCGACGTGCCGCTCACCACCAAACACCGCCCGCGAGCGGCTGAGCTCCCGCTGCCTCTGCATGGCCGCCTTGAAACCAGCTTCGTCCACCTCAAGGCCGGCGTCGCTGGCGATCTCGGCGCTTAGCTCCCGTGGGAAGCCGTAGGTGTCATAGAGGCGGAACAGCAGGTCGCCTGGCAGGACGCTGAGGCCGCCCTCTTTGGCCTCTCCAATCCACCTATCCAGCAGCGTGAGCCCCGACTGCAGGGTGCGGCTGAACCGCTCCTCTTCCTGAGTGATCACGCGCCTTATGAAGTGGTGGCGTTCGGCAAGCTCCGGATAGGCCTTGCTCATGTGCTCCACGACCCTGTCGACGACGTCGCCGAGGAACGGCCCTTCCACTCCGAGCAGCCGGCCGTACCTGACGGCCCTCCGCAAGATCCGCCGCAGGATGTACCCTCGCCCCTCGTTGGAGGGGAGAACCCCGTCGCCGGCGAGGAAGGTGACGGCGCGTCCATGGTCGGCGATCACACGAAGCGCGAAGTCGGTCTTCTCGTCAACGCCGTATGGGTGGCGCGAGATCTGCTCGGCCGTCTGGAGCACCGGCAAAAATATGTCGGTCTCGTAGACGGTCCGCTTATCCTGCTTTATCGCCGCCATCCGCTCGAGCCCCAGGCCCGTATCGATGTTCGTGCGCGGTAGCGGCGTCCGCGTCCCGTCCGTTGCCTGGTAGAACTGCATGAACACCAGGTTCCAGTATTCGAGGAAGCGGCTGCAATCACAGCCGGGCGCGCAGTCGGGCTTGCCGCAGCCGTGCTCTATGCCGCGGTCTACAAAAAGTTCGGAATCCGGCCCGCAGGGACCGCTGTCGCCCGGAGGCCCCCAGAAGTTCTCCTCCAGATACGAGATCCTCTCCTCCGGCACGCCGATGTCCAGCCAGTAGCGCTTGGCCTCGTCGTCGGTGGGATGGACGGTAATGTAGATCTGCTCCTTGGGGAGCTTCAGCCAATCGAGAGAGAACTCCCAGGCGAAGGCAATCGCATCCTTCTTGAAGTAGTCGCCGATGGAGAAGTTTCCCAGCATCTCAAAGAAGGTGAGGTTGCGAGGGTTCCCGACGCTTTCGATGTCCGTGGTACGGAAGCACTTCTGACAGGATGTCAATCTCGGCCGCGGGGGCTGCTGTTTCCCGAGCATATAGGGGATCATCTGCTGCATGCCCGCCGTGGTGAGCAGGACGGTGGGGTCATCCTTCGGGACCAGGCTGGAACTGGGCATCCTGAGATGGCCCTTCGATTCGAAGAACCTCAAGTATGCTTCACGTATCTCGTCACCAGTCACAGAATGGCCCCTCCCGTCGCGTGCTGAATGCCTGTCAAAAACACACGGATTCTGTCACCCGGCGGGTGACAGAATCTCCCTTCGTAACAAGGAATCTTAAACGACCCCCCACCGGGTGTCAATTTTGGGGGCCCCCGCCCCCTACCCCCGCGGCTTTCGCATGCGCAGGCAGCGGAGGGACGGGATCGGACCTGGCCACCGGATCGTCTCGACCATTCCCCAGTCGAATGGGCTGGCCTGTGCCAACTCCAGCATCGTCTCGCCACCGTGAATGAACTGCCTGACCCGGTCGGGAACGTCGTAGATGCGGACTTCGCCTGCCGGCTTCAGGACACGGTAAATCTCCGAAAAAGCGCGGGATGGGTCTGCCCAATGATGGAGAGACAATGTGCTAACCACCAGGTCGAACTCGTCGTCCCCGAGAGGCAACGCTGCCGAGTCACCGACCTGGAAGTGAACCCTCCGAGAGACACCTGCGCCGGCCGCGTTGGCGGAAGCGAGTTCCACCATGCGAGGGTCGACGTCCACCCCCGTTACCTCTACGGAAGGCATCATAACCCCCAATCGGACGTCCAACCGCCCGGGTCCGCAGCCGATATCAAGCATGCGTCCTTCCGGACGAGAATCGACGACCTCCAGCGCTATCTTCGTATACAGTCCACCCAGCAACGACGAGTAGGCGTCGTACGCCTCCGGATTCGCCATCTCGCCTGTATCTATACGTCTAGCCAGATGCCGTAGCGATCCCCCCCGCATCTCGCGGTACAGCAACACCCCGCCAATACCTACTATAGGAACAAGCCACCATCTTTTAGCCATGCGCGACTCCTCCTTCCTGCTACATCCTACATCAATCGACGCGAGGGGCGCACGGGACCACACCTCTATGGTTTCTCACCCAGGGTATATGGGCGTGCTGGTAACCGTCATCTCCGCTTTCGCGGGGATGACGAAGGACGGTGGGCATGACGACGGGTTGCGCGGGGATGACGGCTAGAGACCGCCTCGTGCAACCACTGGCTGCTCGCTCACGCCCCCGCTCGCCGGCAGGCGGACGACGAAACGGCTGCCCCCATCTTCAGGCTGCTCCACCTCAATCGAGCCCCCGTGCATCTCTGTGATCTCGCGGCAGACGGAGAGGCCGATCCCCATACCACCATAATGAGCAAAGGGGTGAGCCTGGAAGAAACGGTCGAAGATGTGACTGCGATTCTCAGCTGGAATACCGATGCCGTGGTCGCGGACGGATACAACTGCCCAGCGGTCGTTATCGGCGCCCACGTCTACCTCGACGGGAGACTCAT
>JAJYKO010000182.1:659-8551 GCA_021788565.1 Chloroflexota bacterium | reverse complement strand
AGGCTGCTCAGCCAATCACGGATATGAAGCAGCAGGTCGATAGCATCCGAAGGCTACCGGCTGAGACCCTCGCGAGCGTGACGTCTAGTCCGGAGGCGCGCAACGGCACGGCGCCGGCGGGAGCGCCCGCCGAAACTGCCGCTGCAGTAGCTTCAGCGGTCACGAAGGCCTGCCCCGTGTGCGCGCATGCTAACCCCGCGGGCAACCATTTCTGCGGGGGATGCGGCGCGAAACTCGATTAGAAGGACCGCTTCAGCAGGACAGGCGATCTGGCGGCCAGGTAATAGTTCCCGCACCCCGGATCCATGGATGGGGCGGCCCCGGAGGAGCAACCCTACTACGAATGTCCTGTGGGGAAGGCGAGGTGAGCCGTAGCTACCTCGCCAGAACGTTTGCAAGGCTGTAGAGGGCCAGATCGACGGGCTTGCGCCTTCCGGAGACCTCCTCCAGGGGCGTGGCAGTGACCTCTCCTTTGATCATCCCCACCAGCTTTCCGTGGTCTCCGCGAGCCAGGAGGTCCACTGCGCCCGCTCCTAGCTGCGATGCTAGAAGGCGGTCGTAAGCCAGCGGCGAGCCCCCTCGCTGGACGTGGCCGAGGATCGTCACCCGGAGCTCAAAGCTCATCAGCTCCTGGTGTATCTTGAAGTAGTCTGCCAGCGCCTGGGCGTTGTTCTTGGCTCCTTCGGCCACAACCACGATCGCGTGAGGCTTGCCTCTCGTGTAGGCCGCTCGAAGCTCCCGCGCGACCTGCTCCGGTTCCGTCTCGACCTCGGGCACGAGCACAACCTCGGCCCCTCCCGCGATGCCGGCCATGACGGCCAGATATCCGCTGTCCCGGCCCATAACCTCGATGGCGAAAGCCCGGTTGTGCGAGGAGGCAGTGTCCTTCAGGCGATCGATCGCTTCGAGCGCGGTGTTCAGAGCTGTGTCCACGCCTATGGTCGTGTCAGAGCCAACCAGGTCGTTGTCTATAGTAGAGGCGATGCCCACGACTGGGAACCCCGCCTTCGAAAGCTCGTAGGAGCCGGTCTGGGAACCGTTTCCTCCGATTACCACCAGACCCTGGACGCCCCAGTCCTCAAGGCTGCAGAGGGCCTTATTCCGCCCTTCTTCGGTGCGGAATTCGGCGCACCTCGCGCTGCCGAGAATGGTGCCGCCCTTCTGGATAATGCCGCCGACGTCCCTGGCTGACAGTGGGATGAGCTGACCTTCCACGAGCCCTGCGTAACCTCGGTGGACCCCCATAACTTCCATGTCATGCTCGATGCCCGTTCGCACCACGGCCCGAATGGCGGCGTTCATGCCCGGGGCGTCTCCACCGCTCGTCAGCACTGCAATTCGCTTCATTATGCCTCCCGGTCGCCGCTGGCACCTGTCGGAATATAGTTCCCGTGCGACAACCTGTGTCATGTTCAATCGTTCTCTCCAATAAGTGTAGCCGGGGGCGGGCCGTCACTCAAGGAAGGCACCGCAGGTGAAGCAGACACGCCATGCAGAGGAGAGCGCCCGGCCCCGAGGGGTCGGGCGCTCAATATGGTGGGGGATACGCGCTAGGCACGTCCCGGCGAGCCGCCACGTCGGTCGGTAGGAAACTGGCGGCTCAGCAGGACTTGGCGGTAGCGAGTAGCGTGGCGCCAAGGCCCGAAGGGCATTCGCCCTCCCATCGTCCTCCCGAGCCCTCAGCGGCACTGCGACCCCAACGCTGATCCATGCCGGCCGCTCGTTGGCGTGGCTTGAACCTTGCTCCATAAGTAGTTGAAGCGGCTCCGGAATAGTTGCGAGACGCGCTGAGGGTTGGCAGTACGACATGCGGCAGAGTGCGCCTTTCCCGCCTGCCCGTCGGCAGGCTACGCCAGAACCCGAGCCGCCGCCTTCCCGGCTGGCGGTCGTGCGCCAACGGCTGAGACGGCTGCGCGCCCGCCTTGACGACCTTCTTCTCGTCGCCATCGGCGTGGTGGCGGCGTTCGCCGCGGTTCTCCTGTTCAATGCGGCCAACCCGCCGCCTCGTCAGTTGACTCAGCGCGACATCAATGCGGCCGTCGGTCGCGCTATGGCTTCGGCCACCCCCGCTCCGTCGTATGAGTCGCAGGCGTACGAGACCATCCGTCCATCGCTCGTGCGTGTCAGCGCCACGGGTTCCCCGGCTGGCCCGAGCGGCGGGGTCGCGGTTGGCACAGGCGTGGTGATAAGCCGGGATGGCTCAATCCTGACCAGTTTGCACATCGTCCAAGGCTCCACGGCGATACGGGTCCGCTTCTCGGACGGAACCGAATCCGATGCTACGGTAGCGGTCGCGCAGCCTGAAAACGACCTCGCCGTTCTGCGCCCCACCGTCGTTCCCGATGACCTGACGCCAGCAACCATGGCAAGTGCTGGGGACCTGCACGTGGGAGATGAGGTCGTCGCGGTGGGAAATCCCTTCGGCGTCAGCAATTCCCTCACGGCTGGAGTCGTTTCCGGGCTGGGGCGGAGCTTCACGTCTCCCACGGGGCAGAAGCTGAGGGACCTAATTCAGTTCGACGCAGCGGTTAACCCAGGCAACTCGGGAGGGCCGCTGCTGGATCGCAACGGCGAAGTGGTTGGCATCGTCACGGGCTTGATGAACCCAACCGGGCAGGACGTCTTCATCGGCATCGGGTTCGCCGTGCCCATAGAGACAGCGGCGTCGGCGCTGGGTACGTCGCCGTATTAGCAGCTTCAGGCGCGGTTGAAAAGCCTAACCGTGGCCTGAACGCCAGGTCCTGTGGAGAGGTGCAGATGTTTGAAGAGGTAGCGGAGAGAACGGAAGAAGCCCTCTTGATGGAGCAGATTCTGTACGAGGTGAAGAAGGTCATCGTCGGGCAGGATCACCTGCTGGAGCGGGTGCTGATCGCCATACTGTCGGAGGGCCATCTTCTGGTGGAGGGCGTTCCAGGTCTGGCAAAGACTCTGACCATCAAGACACTGGCGGAAGCAATCAACGGCACGTTCAGGCGGATTCAATTCACACCCGACCTCGTTCCCGCGGACCTGGTTGGCACGCGGATATACAACCAGAAGATGGGCGAATTCACCACCTCCCTCGGGCCGGTGTTCACCAATCTCCTACTCGCAGACGAGATCAACCGTGCACCGGCGAAGGTGCAGAGTGCGCTCCTGGAGGTTATGCAGGAGCGCCAGGTCACCATCGGCGGCGAAACCCACAGGGTGCCCGAACCGTTTCTCGTGATGGCGACGCAGAATCCCATCGAAACCGAGGGCACATACCCTTTACCCGAGGCACAGGTGGACCGCTTCATGATGAAAGTGGTCGTCGACTATCCGAGCGAGACCGAGGAGTTCGTCATAGTCGAGCGAATGGCGGGCTCCACAACTCCAGTCAACGCGGTCGTGGACGTGGAACAGCTAGCCGGACTGAGACGGGAGGTGGAGAGGGTTTACGTGGACCCCGCGCTGATTCAATACGCAGTGCGATTGGCGAGCGCAACACGCAAGCCGGAGGAACTTGGAGTTCCGGACATCGACAAGTACATTCTGTACGGAGCCAGCCCCCGCGCGTCGATCAATCTGATATTAGGCGCGCGATCCCTCGCGTTCGTGCGTGGACGCCGGTATGTGGTCCCGCAGGACGTCACCGACATGGCGCTGGACGTGATGCGGCACCGCCTTGTCCTCTCGTACGAGGCCCTTTCCGATGGCGTCAGCAGCGACATGATCCTTGGCCGAGTACTGGAGTACATTGCGCCACCGTCCCAGCTTCTTCAGATACACGCAGATGCCGCCACAGGATCCTGAAAGCGTCCTGCGACGCCTCGACTGGACCGTGATCCGGCGCCTGGATGGCCTTCTTCAGGGCGACTACCGGACGCTGTTTCGTGGGTTCGGTCTCGATCTCGCCGACCTGCGCGAATACCAGTTCGGCGACGACGTTCGCCGCATCGACTGGAATGTCACCGCGCGCACCCAGACGCCGTACGTGCGTGAGTTCATGGAGGACCGTGAGGTAACGGCCTGGTTCCTGCTCGATCTCAGCCCATCCGTGGACTTCGGAACCGTACAGACGGTCAAACGCGCGCTGCTGATCGATTTCGTAGCCATGCTGGCGCGCGTTTTGACGCGGCACGGCAACCGCGTTGGCGCGGTCTTTTATACGAGTGGAGTCGATCGCGTGGTTCCCGCGCAGGGGGGCAGGCCCCAGGTACTGCGCTTGATCGACGATTTGCAGAATCGGCCACAACTGAGGCGCGCACTCCCGACTGACCTGGGACCGCTGCTGGACACCGCGGTTCGCATTCTTCGGCGGCGGTCTCTCGTCTTCATCATCTCTGATTTCATCAGCGCGCCCGGTTGGGACAGGCCGCTCCGCTTTCTGGCTCAGCGCCACGAAGTCATGGCGGTTCGGTTGTCAGACCCCCGCGAGGCGGAGTTGCCAGACGTCGGCCCCCTGGTGCTGGAGGATGCCGAGACAGGGGAGCAACTTTATGTCGACACGCACGACCGACGGTTCAGGGAGAGGTTCGCCGAGGGCGGTCGCCGGCGTGTGCGCGACCTGAACGCGATCTTCGGCCGCGCCGGCGTCGACGTTCTGAGCATTTCCACTGAGGACGACCTCGTGAAGGAGATTGTGCTGTTTGCGGCGCTCCGCAAACAGCAGCGGAAGACGCTGGTGGTCTCTCCGAGCCCGCGGACCGGGGGGAACGCTGCCTTGCGATCGGCAAGGTAGCGGCTCGGCCGCACGATTGGGGTGAGGTATGTCGTTTCTCTGGGTTCAGATGCTGTGGGCGCTGCTCGTCGTGCCTCTGTACATCCTGGTCTACGTTCTGATTCAGCGACGGAGGCAGAGATACGCGCTGCGATATGCCAGCCTCTCCCTGCTCAGGGACGCGGTCGGACGTGGCCCCGGCATCCGGCGTCACATCCCGCCCATCCTGTTTCTCGTGGGGCTGGCGACCATGATAATCGCGATGGCGCGACCGGTCGCGGATGTGATGCTGCCATCGGAAGAGGGGACGGTGATCCTCACCATCGACGTGTCGGGAAGCATGAGGGCGGACGACCTGAAGCCGAACCGAATCGAGGCGGCGAAAGCCGCGGCGCGGGCGTTCGTGCAGGGCCAGCCCCCTAACGTCCGCATCGGGGTCGTCTCGTTCAGCACGACTGCCTCCATAGTGCAGGCGCCGACCACGAAACGCGACGACGTGCTGGCGGCGATCGACCGTCTCACTCCGCAGCGGTCAACCGCAATCGGAAGCGGCATTCTCACGTCGTTGTCGGCAATCTTCGATCAGCCCGGTGCCACGCCGACCCCCTCGCAGACCGACTCTCTCGCGGCGCCCGAACCGACACCCACGCCGACGCCGGTGCCGCGGGGTACCTACGCGCCGGCGGTCATTGTCCTGTTAAGCGATGGGGCCAGCAATATCGGTCCTTCACCGTTGGATGCCGCTCAGGAAGCGGCCGATCGCGGAGTGCGCATATTCACGGTTGGAGTGGGCGATCCAAATGGGGTTATCCTGAGGCTCGGGGGAATGTCGGCTCGCGTGCGTCTGGACGAGGCCACTCTGAAGCGGATTGCGCAGGAGACGGACGGAACTTACTACAAGGCGGACAACGAGACCAACTTGCGGGAGATCTACAAAAGCCTGAGCACGCACCTGGTTGTTAAGTCGGAGCAGACCGAGCTTACGGCTGGGTTTACCGGCGTGGCTGCCGGGTTTATGCTCGTCGCCGGAGCTCTCTCGCTACTGTGGTTCAGCAGGCTGCCATAGACGAAGAGGACGACCCTCACCCCGCGACGCTAGCTGGTCGCCGCGTCGCGCCTCTCCCAGCGGGAGAGGGTGGCCCAATCGACCGCCGGCGTTGAGGACAGGCCGGCTCCTGGCTTCCAGGAGGACGGCTTGTCCCCAACCCGCATAAAACTGCCCTTAGCCGCCGAAGCCGCGGGGGCCGCCGCCGATGAAGACTCCACCGCGGCCACCCGGTCCGCCCGTCGTCCCGGTAGATGTTGTCGGGATGATCACCTGCTCACCAGGGTTCAGTCCTGACGTAATCACCACGTCTGTGCCGTTCTGAGCGCCGATCTGAACCTGCTTCACCTCCGGCTTGGCGCCCTTTCCGGCCGGCAGCACCTCCACGGTACTGGTCTGGCCACGAGTGGTAACGGCGCGCAGCGGGAGCAGCAGAACGTTGTTCTGCCGCGCCGTCTGGATCGTAACGGTGGCGGTCATTCCGGCAGCTAGACCCGACGGTGGCTTGGGCACGCTAACCGATACCAGATAGCTCACCACTCCCTGGCTCGCGGTGCCCGAGGGCGAGATGGCGATGACGTTAGTGTTCAGGGTCGTACCCGGCAGGGCGTCGAAGGTGACTGTAGCGGGCTGACCCACCTTTACCTTGGCCACGTCGGTCTCGTCCACCGTGCCGTCTATCCTCATCGCGTTCGGGTCGACCAGCGTGATTATCGGGGAATTGCCCACCTGCTCCCCCACGCTGGCATTGACCGCGGCGATCCTTCCGGCGAAGGGAGCGGTCAGTGTGGCATCGGCCAGGTTGATCTTAGCCTGGTTCAAAGCAGCCTGCGCCAGACTGATCTGCTGCTGATCCAGGGCCACGTCCGTGGCGAGGGGAGGACCATTCGTCGCTGCCAGGTTGGATGCGGCCTGAGCGAGCGTGCTCTTCGCAGCTGCCACGTCCGCCGCCAGAGGGCCAGCATTGTCCTGCGCGAGTTTGGCTTGCGCGGAAGACAGGGTTGCCTGCGCCTGGTTCACGGCGTCCTGGGCCTGGGTGACGTCGGTAGGCAGTGGGCCTGCCTGAATATTGGCGTAGTTGGCCTGGGCCGAAGTGAGGGTCGCCTGCGCCTGATTCAGTGCGGCCTGGGCCTGTGTTAGGTCTGTGGGCAGTGGGCCGGCCTTCTCCAGGTTGAGCTGGGCCACGGCCGAGTTGTAGTTGGCCTGAGCTGTGGCGACGGCACTCTGGGCTGACTGAAGAGCGGCCGCGGTCGGGGTTTGCAGCGACTGAAGCTGAGCCACGGCGGCGTTGTAGGCGTCCTCAGCGGCCTGTACTGCCTGCGCAGCATCCGAGTTACTGGTGTATCCGGAGGCCTTGGTATTGCCGTTCTGGTACTGCTGGTACTTGTCCTGAGCGGAAATAAGGTTGGCCTGGGCCTGGTCTACAGCGGCCTGCTGTTGCGCGATCGCCGCGGGTGTGGCGCCGGCCTGAGTCTGTGCCAGGTTTGCCTGGGCACTCTTAAGGGTTGCCGTCGCTGAGTCCACAGCTGACTGAGCCGCGGCAAGCTGTGCAGTGGTGTACGGTTGTTGCGCTGCCTGCAGCTTGGCCTGGGCTGAGGTCACCCCCGCCTGGGCCTGCTGGACGGCGGTCTGGGCGGCGGCGACCTGTGCGGCGGTGTATGGGTTCTTAGCAGCCTGCAGCTTGGCCTGAGCAGACTGGAGGTTGGCCTGGGCCTGCTGGACGGCGCTCTGATCCGCGGCCAGCGCGGCGCCCGTGACCCCAGCGGCGACCTGCTGGTAGTTCGCCAGCGCCGAGTTGTAGGCGGCCTGGGCCGCTGCTCGAGCCTGCGGGGTGGCCCCGGTCTGCAGCTTTTGGAGGTTGGTCTGGGCAGTTTGGAGGTTAGTCTGCGCCTGATTTACCTGGTTCTGAAGCTGCTGAGTGTCGATCTGGGCGAGCGGTTGGCCGGCTTTAACGTTGTTCCCGACGTTGACGTAGATGTTAGTGAGTTTGCCGCTAGCAGTGCTGCTGGCCGAGAAGCCCAGCTGAACCTGCTTGGTGGCGATGACGCTGCCGGTTGCTGTGACGGTGGAGACCAGGGAGCCGACCCGCGCGTTCGCAGTCTGAACCACCGTCGTGGTGTGGGTGGCCGCCAGATAACGCTGGTAGCCGACATAGCCCACCGCTAG
>JAJYKO010000182.1:0-649 GCA_021788565.1 Chloroflexota bacterium | reverse complement strand
TAGCGAAAGAAGCAAGGCGGCGAGCAGGGTCCCAATCTGTCGGGCAGGCATTCCGCCCATCGTCGTCCTTGCCCTGCCGAGTGATCGGCCGACAGAGACGTTTCCTCTCATACTCATGCCCGTGACTGTCCTCCTATGATTAAAGCCCGAACCAGCGACTGGAATGTTGTAGTTGGTGTCATTGATTCGGAGACATCATTTCCACCTGAGCAATTGTAGAACCAACTGACCCCAAGATAGAGGACGTGCGGTTAAGTGATTGTGCATATGGCGTAAAAAGAATGTAAAAAGTTCCGAGCGCTTCGTTGTGGATCAGGGAGAGCGAACCGAAGGTGGAAGTGTTGATTGTGTCGAGGTTAAGCTTTAGACTGACCCGCCGGAGCGGGGATCACGAACGATGCGCTTCTCCGGCTGGTCGCTCGGGCGTAGGTCTCCGACGTAGTCATATGACGGCGGGGAAGAGCTTCCGGCATGGATCCTGATAATGGGAGACGCGGAAGTCCCCCGCAGCGGGCTGGAGTTTGACTCATGACTTGGATTCAAGCGATCGTTCTTGCACTTCTCCAGGGGGCGTCGGAGTTGTTTCCGATTAGCAGTCTGGGGCACACGGTGGTGGTCACCAGCCTTCTCGGCTGGCGCCAGTTTCAGG
>JAJYKO010000181.1 GCA_021788565.1 Chloroflexota bacterium | reverse complement strand
GCTTCAGAGCAGCTTCTGCTATGCGTCGAAGGTCGCCGTATGCCGACAGATTTGGCGGCATCTCTTTCAACAGAGCATGCCACGAGAAACCGATCTGGCTCAGTTCCCACTCCAGCGGGACAAAGACCTCATTGTGCCAGTTCAGCGCCGCTTTGAGCTGGGGGCTGTACTGGGCACAGGCTTCTTCGGGCTGGTCGCCCAGATCTGCCTTAGAGGGGCCGCCCAGGGGCACCATCTGCCGCTCCCAGCGGAGCACTAAATCCTGTCTCGTGGCCTGGACGGTGGCCATGGCGTGCAGAGCCTTGAAGTGCGCTAGCTGCTGCGGTTGACCAGCATCGACCCTCACCTGGTCTATCAGCCTGCTCCAGTCCCGATGGCGCAAGAGTGTGATGCCCGATAGCTCTTTGCCGCTCTCCAGGTGAGCGACAATCTCCTCCAGCAGCCGGATCTGGGCGTCGAGGGCATGCTTCTCGGACAGTTTCGGCCCGTGCGCCAGGATCGATTCCCTGGCCTTGGCGCAACCCTCAACAGCTGCTGATATCTGGGTCAGAAGGTTGTCCCAAAATTCTCGGTGCGGGCCACCCCGCCGCCCAGCGGCAATCGGCGCCAATTTCCAGTCCCGGCAGTCCTGGATCAGCTCCATCGCACGGCGTATCCGGTCGAGCAGAGCCTCGATGTCCTCGGGATTCAGCACGTTCGGTGGCTCTCGCCAGAGATCATCTCTCAGCTGCAGGTCCTCTCCAGAGAGACGCACTCTCTCCTCGACGAGGCGATTGAACTCCTCGGGTACCAGCAGCTGCCCCGGCTGAGGCAACGAAGCCGCCAACTCGCTCTCGTCCTCAGCCGTCACGCTGCCGTTTGTTCGGTACAGATCACTGAGTTCGCCAAGGGAAAGAGGCATAGGCTCACCGAGGGCAACAGGACCTGGAATCCAATCGGCTTCGCCCTTGCCTGCGGCTACTCGTCGAGCGGCATCGGCCGGCGTGAAGCTCTCACCCGCCACGATCACTTCCAGGTATTCTTCGCCACGAGCCTTCTTCAGGCGATTCCGAGCGTGGCGTAGCCGCTCCAGGATCTCTCCCCGCTGCTTCTGAAGAACGGCGGCCTGCTGTTCCAGGTAGTCGGTGTCCGTTGAGGATAGACGGTCGACGATGGCTTCGATGGAGTGCTTCAATTCAGCCTGATTGGCGGCATCGCTTTCGAGTACGCTGGCGCAGAGGGCACGCAGATCCTTGATGACCTGTTCCCTAACCCTCTTCAAGGCCTTGGTGGTGTGGCTGGTTACCAGGACGCTCTTACCCTGAGCGAGTAGGTGGCCTATGAGGTTGCCGACCATGTGGGTCTTGCCCGTGCCCGGCGGACCCAGCACCAACACAGACCCGTACTGCTCCAATCGCTGGGCGATGCGGAGTTGCTCAGGGTTCGCCGGTTTGCTCAACAGGATTTGTTCATCGTCGTTGCCGGCATCCGCTCGCAAGGCCACGTTCTCGAATTCGGCTTCTTCGGGGACGGGCTCCAGGCCAACGATGTTCAGTAGGGAGTGGGGGAACTCCTCCCTGGCCGGCAGATCCTCTATGACCGCTTCGATAGCCGTGGCAAAGCCTTGCGTGCGGGTTCGCATGAAGATGACCGGGTCTCGACCGATGCGCGGGTGGTCGTACTCACCACGCAATTCGCCTTCTTCCACGAACTCGCCGTGGGCCGAGAGCTGCGTTACCAGGCTATGGAGGAAGCCCGAAATGTCGTCCCAGCCAAGCGGGTGGTAGGACGCGGCTTCGAGTTCGTCGCGGCACCGACTTATAGCTCGAAAGTCCACCTCCGGGACGGCTCGGAACAGCGCCGAGTAGAGCTCTACTGGGTGATCCGTTTCTCGAAGGAAGAACTGGGGAACGTCGGGATCGAACTCCAGTTGGAGCCGCTGGAGCAGAATTGGGTGATGGATGCCTCCATCTGGGCGACGCCAGTTGAGAATGCCGTCCCCCAGCACCAGCTCTACCCGCTCGCCCTCTCGCTCGATCCGGCCTCGCAGTTCGTAGAGCCGCTCGAACACCTTTAACGCCTCTCGGGCCGGCCTCTCGTTGACGGCCCATAGATCCCTCCGCGTCTTCCAGGTCGCGAGGAGCATGGGCCGCTGCGGGTCATCCCAGAAGCGAACAATGATCGTCTCGCCATTGTCGTCGGTTGCGTTGCGAGACGCAGACACCTCGACTTGCCCGTCGATGTCGGCCCACCCAGCCCGAAGCCATTGAGCGATCTCCTCTGGCGGAATCGGCGCTGGTCTGATAATCGGGCGTCGGACGCGAAGAACAAAGTCATCAGCCGAAGCGGGTTCAGGGGCATCGCCGGTCTTGTCGATGAGGGCCGAACCAGAGGCGGTGTCGGCGAAAGTACCCCTGCGTATCGATGGATGGTCTGGCAGGCGACGCAGCCACAAAACCCAAGGCTGCTCACTTACCTGGCGAACAACAGGGTTTCTTAGTTGGTTCAGAGCTTCCAGGTATCGAAATACCTGACCTATTCGTTTCCTCCCTACTTCGGTGATGTCTGTATCGAGAACCATGAGAGCAGCCCTCGCTCAGTGTTGCTGGAGGTGAGTGCGGGTATCTGTGAGGCACCGGAGTATTGTAGGCCAAGTTTTGCTGTCCGTTAACCAACATGCCTACACTCCTACACTTGTTAGCGCTGGGTCGGCCCGAGCCCAAAAGAGCTGGAGTCAGGTGCACTCCGCTACCCGATGCCAACGTGCGGAGGGTCTTCCCCCCGTAGAGCCGGGGTGTGCTCCAAATTGACATACCTCTCAGAAGGGCCTGCGCCACAGGTTCCCCTGATCGCTGCGGTCTGGAAGCGAGCACTGTTCTGCTGGGCTTCTTGGCAGCCAGGCCCCTCGGCAACGTCGCAGCTACCGAGGGGCCGGGCTGCTGTCCAGGCGGGTGGGTCGGTGGATTACAGGTATGTTGGGGTGAAGACGACGCGGACGGTTTCCTCGAGGTAGTCCGTTCGGCACGCCACCCAGTGTCAGCGCTCCTCAAGATAGGGGCGCCTCGCCTTCACCCCCCCCCGCGCGGCCATCTCGATGACAACGATCGCTGGGGCGGCCCGGGGCCGCGGCTCCGGTCAGCTATACCTGGATGTATCCTTCGCTTCGCAGGTGGAGAGCCCGAAAGGATCTGGAAGCGGGCACCAGCCAGTGATGCCCGAGAGGAGCGGGAAGAGGCCAAGGATTCCGAGCCAGTTGCGGCGATAGACCCCAACACTCAGCGCCACCATACCTACAGCCACCCTGAGAACCCTGGACTGCTTGCCAACGGTGCAACTCATTGTCGACGCCTCCCTATACGCCCTGAGCATCGGTCATGGCGCGAATCTCCTCCCACTCCTCCTCAGACTCCACGTGGAGGATGGCACTGGGACCGCAGTAGTTGGCGCATGTGCCGCAGTTTCGGCACTTCTCCTTGTCATACTCGATGCGGCCCGTGGACACGTCGAAGTAGAGGGCCTCTGCGTCGCACATCCGAACGGCGGCACAATCCTGGACCCCGTCGCAGAGGTTGTAGTCGATGATCACCGGCATGGCAAACCCCCAGGAAATCGGCAGATGGCTCGGACTTGACCGTCCGGCGACCGGATTGTACCATATACCCCTATGGGGTATCTAGCAGTACCCTTCCGGCCGCGCAAGCGCGGCACTTTTACTCCGAGGTGGTTTCATGATCCTGGTCCAGTCGCAATATTGCCCTCAGAACCATCGCTGCCCCACCCTCCGTGTCTGCCCCACTGGCGCGCTGCAGCAGGAGGGGTACAGTGCCCCCACAATAGACAAAGAGACCTGCATCGAGTGCGGGCGCTGCACCTCGAGCTGCCGCGTCTTCAAGGAAGTACCGGACAACACTCCAACCCCCAACGGCCGTTTCCAGGCTAGAGCCTGACCCTATTCCGCTCCGCCCGCTTCAGCGGCGACTTATCCGACAGGCACAAAGGCACGAAGGACACGAATGTCACGGTGCTTCACCAGAGGATTTCGTAGCGCCTCTTTGTGTTCTTTGTGACTTGGTGGTCACTCTCCGGGCGGCCTCCGGGAAGAATGGGGCCGGGAGCTATGGATGCTCCCGGCTCCTCGCCGAACTGTAGAGTCGGCCGCTTGTCTTTAGGCGGTCTTCTCTGTAGACCACAGCTGTCCCACCCAGGTATCGCTGTAGACGTAGCGAGTGATCATATCGTAGTTGTACTGGAGCTCGTCGTGGCGGCGGGCGTTCTCCAGGGCAATCGCACCCAGATGGGCGGCCGCCTCCACGAACTCAGTGTCCTCGTGGTCGAAATCCGTCGGTTCGCCGGAGTAGATCCTCATGACACCGATGATCTGCCCACGCAGTCGCATGGGCACCGAAAGCATCGAGGCAATCCCTTCCGCCGTGTTCTGGCGCCCATACTGAACCCTCGGGTCGGAGCCCGCGTCCCGCACCGAGATGGAGCGCCCTTTCAGCGCCTCGGCCATGCTAAGGTCGACGCTCACAGGCCCCTTCTTGAGGTAGGTGTTGCTCAGTCCATAGGTGGCGCTATGGCGCAGCTCCCGTCTATCAGGGCTGAGCAGCATTATGGAGCATGCCTTCACACCCATCGCCTCGGTGGTGTTCTGGACGATAGCCTGCAACACGGCTCCAGGGTCGAGGCTCGAGTTGATCGTCGCGGCCACGCGGTAGAGGGCGTGATAGTAACGGCAGTAGGACTCATCCGACATCCTCATCACAGCCTCCCATCCGTCCGGACCGGTTCCTGGGACCGAACGGCCATGCTGGCGATGACCCGCGAGGGTCATCTCTCGGCTACGCTGGCGAGTCCCGGCCCGCAATCTGGCCGGAATAGCTTCTGATGGCAACGTGAGCGTCGGAGCGCCACATCCCCCCCTTCATAAAGAACAATAGCCAGCCCCGGCAGCCCCGTGCCGAAGCTGGCTTTCGATGCCCACCGGTCACCGAGCGCCGCGCGCCAGAACAAGCTTCTACGGTATTGTAGAGACATTATACCACCGCGTGCCAGACCTTGACTTTCGCGGGCTCTCACCATATGATGATGAGAGCATATGCTCATAATGAGAAGGGGGCGCGGTGGCAAGACCCAGGAAGCCCAGGAGGGTCTGTTTCGTGCCGGGGGTCACCTACTTCAAGCCCAGGGGCATACCCATGAGGCTCCTTGAGGAGGTGAGGCTCTCGGTGGACGAGTTGGAGGCGCTGCGGCTCAAGGACCTCTTGGGGCTCGAGCAGGAGGAGGCTGCCAGGGAGATGGCTGTCTCCCGTCAGACCTTCCAGCGGATTCAGGATGAGGCCCACCGGAAGGTAGCGGAGGCGCTGGTCACAGGGAAGGCGCTGGAGATCGAAGGTGGGGACTACGAGGTGGCCCCCATGCACTTGCGCTGCCGGCATTGTGGCCACTCCTGGGAGCAGCTTCTCACTAGAGGCATCCCTGTGGCCTGCCCCAACTGCGAGGAGAAGACGGCCGATCTCCACCTATCGCCCGGCGCGCCGAATGAGCGCGGTGTAACTGTGCCGGAGGGTAGGTCCGTCGCGGAAGGGCACGGACCAGGTAATCACCGGCACAATCGCGACGCAGCGCGAGACTAGGGTTCGGTCACACGTTTACTGACGTAGTGGAATCGACGCTTCAGCGGGTGATACTGGTACGGCTGGCTGAAGCCTCGATTCCAGGATCCAGCAAACGCTGTTTGACTGAGCACCAGGGTCTAGCGGTAGGGCGGTCACAGAGCAGGGCGGAGGAGTGCCGGCGGATGGGCTGGAGCGGCTCTGGGAGCGGCTCCTCAATCAGATGAAGCGATATTGGAGGCTCCTGTACATGCATATCAGGATCACGACCCTGGCCGAGAATACCGCCACCAAGTTCAACACCCTGGCCGAGCACGGCCTCTCGATGTTGCTGGAGGTCGACGCTCTCCGCGTCCTGCTGGATACGGGGCAGACCGGCACCGCCGTCCACAACGCTCGGGCTCTCGGCGTCGATCTGTCTCGGGCCGACCACATCGTTCTCAGCCACGGCCATCAGGACCACACAGGCGGCCTCAGGGACGTGCTGGCCCAGACCGGGGAGGTGAGTGTTCACGCACACTCCCAGATCTGGAGACCTCGGTACGTCGCTCGCAAGGCGGAAAGGAGGCCAAGGTACGCGGGGTTGATGTACGTGCGCGAGCAGTTGGAAGCCATGGGTGCGACGTTCCAGTTCTCTGACGGGCCCGATCGCATCAGTCGGGATGTGATGACCACCGGCCCGGTCCCGAGGACCACGTCATTCGAGAGGCTGGATGCCGATCTGGTAGTGAAGGCGCCAGGCGGTTGGCAGCAGGACGAGGTGCCGGACGACCAGTCGCTAGTGGTAAAGACGCCCAGGGGGCTGGTGGTGCTACTCGGCTGTGCCCACAGCGGCATGGTGAACACCCTCCACAGGGCACAGGAGGTAGCCGAGGAGGGCAGAATCTTCGCCGTGCTGGGAGGCACGCACCTGAGCTTCTCCACCGCGGAGCAGCTCTCGAAAACCGTGGATGCGCTGCGGGGGTTCGACATCCAGAAGCTAGGGGTCTCCCACTGCACCGGACTGGCGGCGTCGGCGCGCCTCGCTCACGAGTTCGGCGACAGATTCTTCTTCAATAACGTCGGCACCGTCTCCGAATGGGAGCTGTGAGGCCATGGGTGGTACGACTCTGGGATTAGAGGCGTACCACCACCTCAATCCCTCTGCGTAGGGTCTCGGGCACTTGCACAAGCAAGGGCAGGCGCACGAGGAGGTCTATAGCCACAAATCCAACGAAAAGGTACTGCGGGCCGACTTTGTCCCACATCACGCCCGCTACCATCGCCATGATGGAGCTGACGAGCATCCGAGAGAAGCGAGTGATGCCGAGCCAGCGGCCCATCTGGTGAGCAGGAACCAACTCCCTCTCCATTGCCGACTGGATGGGACCCCCTATGTAGTAGAAACCCTGGAGAGCACCCGCCACGATCAGGAACGCCGAGTTGGGAGCCCACACGAGAACGAGGTTGGAGAGCCAGAAGAGCGGCATCGCCATGTAGAGAACCGTCTTCCTGCCTGACCGATCGGCGAACCTCCCCAGAGGAATGGCGAAGACGATGGACGTCACGGCACACGCCGTGACCATCGCTCCCAATGTGTAGGCATCAGCGCCCTTTATCTCGTGGGCGTATACCTGGGAGAACGGGAAGACCATGGCCAGTGGAAGTTGGCCGACCGAGGTGGCGGCAAGCCATCGCTTGAGGTACCGCCCCTCCTTCAGCACCTGATGCAGGTCCCCGAACATGCCCCTCGGGGTGCCGCGTACGTTCGCCCACCGCCGATCGGACAGCTGGGTCATCACCAGTGCGAACGTTCCCACCGTCGTAACCGTCGCGACGAGAAACAGGGGGCGAATAGCACCGACTTCCACTCCGCCAGAGCTGGCTACGAGCCACGCCCCTATCAGCGGACCGGCCATTCCAAGCAGCCCCGCGGCCACGGTTTCGCAGATCATCATCCCGGTGGCACGATCGCGGGTCACCAGGCAGTTCCCGCATACCGTGGCACAGCCGAGGATGCTGGTCGAGTATCCCAGCCAGTATCCCACCATGGCCACCATCGCCATCAGCCAGTTCTGGGACAGCGCGTAGGTCAGGTATGAGACGATCAGCATGCCGATGCCGGCCAGATAGATTTTCTTCGTGCCAATCCGATCGATGAGCCAGCCTGTCGATGGCCCCAGGGCGGCAGCTGCCAGCATGCCCGCGCTGTTTATCGCCCCCAGCTGGGTTGCCGTCGCACCGAGGGCGACGATGTAGATGGACAGGTAGGGGTAGACCATCTGGTAGACGAGCCTGTCCAGCGACGTTCGTGCTACTGTGACCTTCCAATCGTGCGCCTGCCTGCCGACGAACGAAATCCCGCGCCCTGCCGCCTGAATGGGAATGTAGGTGAACTGCACCGCGCGTCATACTCCCTTATGAGCATATGCTCTTCAACATCGTAGAGAGCCATGTCGGTGTTGTCAATCGGAGGATTGCCGTTTCAACCCCGCAGGAACCAGGTGCCACATGGGCTGTCGGTGCAACCGCGTTGCGCACCCTGCTTGACAGCACCGCCTCCACGGAATATTCTGAGCTTACGCTCATAACAGCGAGCAGGGGGGGCGGTTGCTGTTGCACCGGGGAGGAAGCGCGCCATTCCGTAAGAGCCAGCAGAGGGCCCTAGAAGGGATAAATGCGAAATGAGATATAGCCGAGGGATCCTGGCAGGGCTCAGGCGAGTAGAAGAGCAGGTCAACGGAATCCAACGAATGCTGGAGGAAGGCCGGCCTTGCGAGGATATGATTACCCGAATAATGGATGCTCGCGCTGACCTGGACAGAGTCGCGTTGAGCGTGGTTGCGGCCCGAATGGAGGAGTGCCTGGTCGAGACCCAGTCCTCCGAGGTGAAGAAGGCTACCATCGAACGCTCACTCACGCTGTTCCTGCGCATGTCGCCAGCTGCTTCGACAACTGTCATCCGATAGGCGATATCGATCCGTTCAAAAT
>JAJYKO010000180.1 GCA_021788565.1 Chloroflexota bacterium | reverse complement strand
TTCCCCATCCACCAGCTTCCCTGTTATCACTGTGCCGAATCCAGCCACGGTGAAGACCCTGTCCACGGGAACGCGGGGCTTGGAAATGTCGCGCTTGCCGGGGATGACCGACAGCAGGTCGTCCAGGGCTGTCAATAGCTCGCCGAGCCCTTGACCGGTGACGGAAGATACCGGCAGGAGCCGGGCCGTGGCTAAGGACGTCGGAGCAAGCCGCTCCTCGACCTCGGCCTTAACCAGCTCCAGCCACTCCTCGTCCACCAAATCGGATTTCGTGATCGCCACGATTCCGCGCGAGATGCCCAGCAGATCCAGAATGGCAAGATGCTCGTCAGTCTGAGGCATAGGACCCTCGTCGGCGGCGACCACCAGCATCGCCAGGTCTATGCCGCCGACGCCAGCGAGCATGTTCTTAATAAACCGCTCGTGACCCGGCACATCCACGATGCTAACCTCTCGCCCGCTCGGAAGCTTCAACCACGCGAATCCGAGGTCTATGGTCATGCCCCGCTCTTTTTCTTCCCTAAGGCGGTCCGGGTCGATTCCGGTGAGGGCCTGAACGAGTGTGGACTTGCCGTGGTCTACGTGGCCTGCTGTTCCAATTACGTACAATGCGACACCTTAAGCAAGTTACCTGCTGCTATCCGCATTATAGCGCCCGAGGGCATTCGCCAGGAAGCGGGCTCTCGGCGGCCAACAGAATGCGCGCACCCACGAATGCATTCCGCCCAGCAGCGCAATAGGAATATCGTCCTATAGTTGCCCGTGATTCCGGGTCATACGATCTCAGCATCTGTGGTTCGGCTGGCGAGCTGGTTGGGCGGTTTTCCGATTTTGCCCGGCCTCAGTGTCTCTTGGTCCCTTGGCCATAGGACCTGATAAAGAAATCGCGGGGACCGCCGGCCCTACCCCGGCCGTGGGCGCACCCATATCCTTTGTCGTGGATGCGAGTGGTGGAGCAACGCAGTTTTGGCAATTCGGAGATGGGGTGCAGTTGATGATCACTCAATGCGCGTGGTGCGGCGGGATAAAGCTGGGGGCATGGTATCTGCGCCTGCCGTGGGTTCGCCATGTTGTTCACGGGTGGTCGTTTCGGCTGCCGGTGGGAGCCACGTTGACGGTGAGGACCACCCATGGCGTTTGTCCGGAATGTGCGGGCAGGGTGTATGACCTCGCGTCCCAGCAACGAGCACGCAGGCATGGCCAGCCCATCCGAGATGTGCTGGCATAAGCCGGCACGAGCCAGGACAGAGATTGACATCGAACGTCCGTTATAGCCGACCAGCTTGGTTGTTTTCTATCTTGCCCGAGACAGCGGGGGTGCACCCGGGGAGGCGGTCCGCATGTACGTATTGGTGATCGACGACGACCCTATGGTCTGCAAGACCGCGAAGTTTCTTCTAACCGAGGAGGGATATGAGGTCGAGACCGCCCTCAGCGGAGCCGCTGCTGTTGACTTGATTGGACAGCGTCAGCCCGACCTGTTCGTCCTGGACATGGTTCTACCGGATGTCGATGGCTTTCAGATCTACACGCAATTACAGCAGGCAAACGCGGACGCCAGGATCCTGTTCCTGACACCTCGTGGCTGGCTCGACGACTGCACCATCGGGCTAGAGCTAAATGTAGGGGTCTTTCTTGCGAAGCCATTCGGGGCTGAGGAGTTTATTTCGTGCGTGAATTCCCTGGCGTGGCGTTCGCTAACTCAGCGCGAAAACAGGTGGGAAGACCGCATCGCGGTTGGCAACGCCGAGCTGCGCATCAATGCCTCGAGGCTCGTGATTAAGGTTGGTAACGTCTTGCAGCTCGTCAGCCTCACACCGCCAGAGGTCAATCTCCTTCGATGCCTCATGCTCAATCCCGGTAACGTGGTCCCCGGTGATGTTCTAATGGATGGCCTGTGGGAAAATGTCAGTGGGGATGACGGCGTGCAGCACGTTGAAGCACACATGCGCGGGCTGCTGACAAAGATCGCCCACGCCTTGCCCGAGATGAGCGATTCTCGCGACGCTGGATACATCGAGCCGGTTGGTGCGCGCGGCTTTAAGTTCAACGTTATTACGGCCTGAAGCCTTTCTGTCTAAACTGTAATTCAGCTTTCATGCTGAGTCAACGCAGGCGGCTTACCCTACCGTGTGCCGGTTAAGGTGATCGGGGCGATGGTCTCGCGGCGGTCAATTCATCGCCGCACAGGCAGGGACGGCTTAGGGTTCGGCGCCGTTGGGGCGTCGCCATTGCGTTGTGGTTTTGCCACACATCTGTTCGCCTCCACCTGACTGCATCAGCATCTCGTTTTCTTCGTTGCTATCATTCCAGCGCCGTAGTGTGCGGCGCGGTGGAATGATGGTGAGCGCGGAGCAGTCCGGAGCGGGACAGCGCCACGCGAGGGAGCGCGCAATTGGGCTTTCCGGCGTCGGCGGGATGTCCGCTGGTGGAGGTGGCGCGGATTGAGGGGCGTAGCATACGCTTCGAGCAGAAGAGGACTCTGGGTCTTTCTGACGCAGTGTGCCTGGTGCAATAGGGTTAAGCTTGGACCGTGGTACTTGCCAGTTGGCAAGAAGGTCGTGAAGCAGTTGGTCGTCCGGTTCCCTCTCGGGCTGAATGTTGTGGTGGGCCCGACCCACGGGGTGTGTCCGGCCTGCTCCGAGCGCATATGTCGGCGAGCGGTATCCGACCGTTTGGGACGTGGAGATAGGTTGAAGGAGGACGCTATTCCCTGAATAGCCAGATCCGCCGGCATGGTGAGCGACTATCCAGCGGACGCGACCGCAGCCTGGACCGCGTCTCCCCCCAGTTTCCCCCCAACCTCTCGCTGTGTTTAGCTGTTCCTCTCCCGTCTCGCTACGCCAGTCTCCTCAGCAGCCGCCACAACAGCCTGGGCCACTATCGGCGCCACTCGCCGATCAAACACGCTCGGTATGATGTTCTCCGCGTTCAACTCGTCGTCGGTCACTAGCCCCGCGATGGCCCGCGCCGCGGCCAGGTTCATGGTTTCGTTTATTGTGCTCGCGCAGCAGTCGAGCGCGCCCCTGAAAATGCCCGGAAAAGCGAGCACGTTGTTCACCTGATTTGGATAGTCGCTGCGGCCGGTCGCTATGACAGCCGCGTACTGCTCCGCCTCCTCTGGCATGATCTCCGGGACAGGATTGGCCAGAGCGAAGACGATGGCATCCTTGGCCATTCGCTCGATATCGTCGGCGTGGAGCAGCCGGGGCGCGGACACGCCGAGGAAGAAGTCGGCGCCCTCCATGACCTGTGACAACGTTCCTTGGAGGTGATCAGGGTTCGTATTCGCCGCGTACCACTCCTTCACAGGATTCATGTCGTTGGTGCGCCCCAGATAGATCGCCCCCATTCGGTCGCATCCGATTATGTTGCGAACGCCCATCTCCAGCATAATCTTTGTCGAGGCGACCCCGGCGGCCCCCACGCCGCTGACGACCACTTTGAGATCTTCCAGTCGCTTCCCAACCAGCCTGACCGCATTGATCAGCGCCGCGGCCACCACGATGGCGGTCCCGTGCTGGTCGTCGTGAAAAACCGGTATGTCCAGAGCCGCGCGTAAGCGATCTTCCACCTCGAAACAGCGCGGCGCGGCTATGTCCTCAAGATTGATGGCCCCAAACACGGGGGCGATCCGGATCACGGTCTCTACAATCTCATCGGTGTCCTGCGTGTTCAAAGCGATCGGGAAGGCGTCGACGCCGGCAAACTCCTTGAAGAGCACCGCCTTGCCCTCCATGACTGGAAGAGCAGCCTCAGGGCCGACATTGCCGAGGCCAAGGACGGCGCTGCCGTCGGTGACGATACCGACCGTGTTGCACTTTATCGTCAATTGGGAGACTTTCGACCGATCCTCGTAGATCGCTCTACTGACTCGAGCGACGCCGGGCGTGTAGGCCATCGAGAGATCATCGCGCGTTTTCATCGGCCGCTTCGGCACGATCTCCAGCTTCCCGCCCAGATGCATCTGGAACGTTCGGTCCGAGACGCTTAGAACTTCGATGCCCTGTACCTGTCCCACACCCTTGACGATGCGCTGTTGCTGGCTGTCATCGGTAGCGTCGATGGTGATGTCTCGAACGACGCGCTCACGTCCCTGCTGTACCACATCGATGGCGACGACGCTACCTCCTGCCTCCGAGACAGCCGAGGCGAGCTTTCCTAACATGCCGACCCTTTTTTCTATTCGGGCCCGAAGTGTGAATCGATAACCGGCGCTGGTTCCAGTGCCAGCTAGATCTGGAGGGTATTGCATCTCTTTCTCTCCATGTTGCTTGTCAAAAAGCGGGTCGGATCGTGGCGTCGAGCGCACTTGACGATCAGTGACCGCTCACCGCCTTCAGGATTTGCGCCGTCACTACTCGGTCTTCTTCGACCGTCACCGTTCTCAAGTCTACCACCAGTTGGTCGTGCTCGATCCGCGCGATTACCGGCGGATCCATACGCCTCAATCGGGCCGCGATCTCACTCACGCCGGGCTGCCCGGCTCGTGGCGTGATCGCTACCAGTCGAGTCACCAGGGTCTCACCAGGTAAGGACCCACCCCCAACCGTGGACAGGCCAATGACTACCCTCGCTTCCATGTCGCCCTGTCTGAGCCGCCTGGCCATCCTGGTGGCTCGGCCCTCGATCTCCTTGATCGGCATGCTGATCATAGACCACACCGGCACCTTCTGAACGGCGTTCTCCATCACATAGTGGTTGAGGGTCGCGGTCAACGCGGCGATGGTCATCTTGTCGATCCTTATAGCCCTTGCCAAAGGATGCCGGCGGCATCTCTCTATGTACGTTGCCTTGCCAGCTATGAGCCCGGCCTGGGGACCCCCCAGAAGCTTGTCCCCGCTGAAACAGACCACGTCTGCCCCCGCGGCGATCCGTTCCTGAACCATGGGCTCGTGCTGAAGGCCATAGAGCGTCGTGTCCAGCAACGAGCCGCTGCCAAGATCATCCGCCACCGGTATGCCCGCCCGATGCCCGAGGTCGACCAGTTCCTCGATCGTCGCGGAGTGGACGAACCCCTCCAATCGAAAGTTGCTTGGGTGGACGTGAAGCAAAAGCGCGGTCTCCGGTGTGATCGCACTCTCATAGTCGGACAGGTAAGTTCTGTTGGTGGTGCCTACCTCCACCAGACGTGCGCCGCTCTGCCTGAGCACATCCGGAATACGGAAGCCCCCGCCGATTTCCACAGCTTGCCCACGTGAGACGATGACCTCCCCGCCATGGGCGAGGGCGGATAGCACCAGCAGCACCGCACTGGCGTTGTTGTTTACCGCCATCGCTGACTCGGCTCCCGTTATCCGCTTGAGCAACTCCGCGACATGGTCGTGCCGTGATCCTCGCGTGCCCTCGTCCAAACGGTATTCGAGATTGCTGTAGCCCGTGGACACCTGAAGTACTGCCCTGAGGGCGTCCTGGCTTAACGGCGCTCTTCCGAGGTTGGTGTGAATTATCACTCCGGTGCCATTGATGACCGGCTGAAGAGAGGGCGCGAATCCGGCCTCGATCTGGGAGCGCGCATCCTTCAATATGTCTTCTATGGTCGGAGCGCCGTCCCCGGATCTAATACCAGACCTGGCCCTGTCCAACGCATCTCTCAGCGTTTGGACCACAAGGTCCCTTGGGTAGCTCGCTGCGAGCCGCTCCGCGATGGGTTCTCTGAGGAGCCGGTCTACGCTGGGAAGACGGCGAAGAGCTTCGGAAGTACTGCTCATGACGCGGCCCCTCCTGCCCGAATCAGCCCATAGGCCAGCGTCCCGGCGAGAACCGCCAGATCCTCAGTGGGCAGGTAACTCGGAGCGCCGGCATCGAATAGAATGTTCGCCTCGGCTCCCTGCTCCTCGTCCCCGAGCCATAGCACACACGCCATTGGCAGTCGTGGGAGCGCATCAAAGGCGTAGGATGCGTCCCCCATACCGGCGGCCGTCCCACCAAGGGTGAGGGCCGCTTGATGAAGGCCCGCGGGGTCGCCGCCGAAGCGGGTCAGAAGTGGCTCTATGGAGCGACGCCGAAACGCGGCCACGTACACTCCGCCGCCCGGGATCACGCGGAACGGGACCCACTCGTGTCTAACCGGACTCCCATCGGCCGTTATCAGGTAATGCAGCGCGACGAGGGTGGGGGAGACGCCTGCGGGGGAACCTGAGCCGACCTCGTAGACCAGACACTCCGGAAATGGCACTCGATACTCACGACTGAGCATTCGCAGCCGGTACTCCGAGCCGTCTCCGGTGGAAATGAGGTCTACGCCAGCACGCGCTGCCACTGTCTCGGGTGCTAACGACCTTAGGTTGCGCTGCGCCAACTCCAGAGCAGGGCGGTAGTTTGGCGGCAATGACAGCCCTCCTGATTCCGCTTGGAAGCCGCGGGCACGGAGTGCAAGTGTACGGTGGTACGGCTCCGCCCAAAAGGATTCTAGCCCTGAGGGCGGAATGCTGTAAAGGAGCGCCCTACGGCAGCTTTTCTGATAGACTAGGCACAGGGTCACACAGGCCCGCGCAGCCTTCTACTCGGTCACGTCGAGTCGCGGCAAAGCATCACGTTCCAGGAAGGTAATGTCACAATCTCAGCCCCAGGTCACGGTGATCATAGTCAACTGGAACGGTCGCCAGCACTTGGAGCGCTGTCTCCAGGCAATGACAGCGCAGACCTGTCGTGCACTCGATACGGTCGTCGTTGACAACGCCTCCACAGATGGGTCGAGAGAAATGGTTCGGGACCGGTTCCCGGGCGTTCGTTTGATCGAGAACGCCTCCAACCTCGGATTTGCGGCGGCGAACAACATTGGGATCCTGAGCAGCACTGCCCCCTTCGTGGCGACGCTCAACAACGACACCGAGGCGCGACCAGACTGGCTGGAACGGCTGGTGGCGCCGGCCCTCTCGGACCCTTCGGTGGGCATGGTCGCCTCCAAAATGGTATTTGCCCACAGGCCCGGAATGATCAACTCTGCTGGTATCGCCCTGGACAGGGCTGGCATCGCCTGGGATCGGTTGGGAGGAGAGCCTGACAGGGGGGACGGAGCAGCCCTGGAGATATTCGGACCGTGCGCAGGTGCGGCCCTGTATCGTCGGGCCATGCTCGAGGAGATCGGTCTGTTCGATGAGGACTTTTTCGCCTATCTTGAGGACGTTGATCTGGCCTGGCGAGCCCGGCTTGCCGGCTGGAGATGTCTATATACGCCCGGCGCGGTGGTGTCCCACGTTCATTCTGCCACTGGGGTGGAGGGCTCGCCATTCAAGAGCTACCATTTGGGACGCAACAAGCTGTGGTGTATAGCGAAGAACTACCCGTCGCCTCAGGTTTACGTCTCTTTCCCACTGATAGTTGCGTATGATCTGGCTGCCGTCGCCTACGGTCTGGTAAGCCGCCGCGACCTGGCCGGACTGAGGGGCCGGCTGGCCGGTCTCGCCGGACTTCGCCGCCAGCTGATCAAGCGCCGCCAGGTGCAGAAAATGAAGCGGATTCCATTCTCGGCCCTCGCGCGGCAGATGGCTCCGATCTCGTCCCCGTTGGGTGTGCTGGGCCGATATCGACACTTGGGCTTGGAGGAAGCATGCTGAATACGCAGGAGATCCAGGCTATCATCCCGCATCGCTATCCGTTCTTGCTTGTGGATCGCATCGTGGAATTGCAAGAAGGTGTCAGCGCCGTCGGTATCAAGGCTGTGACGGTGAACGAGCCCTTCTTTCAGGGGCATTTCCCCGGTTTTTCAGTAATGCCCGGCGTGCTGATTGTGGAGGCCCTCGCACAGGTAGGGGCTGTCGTGTTGCTGAAGAAACCCGAGAACCGGGGCAAGGTGGTCTTTTTCGCCGGCATAGACGGCTTTCGTTTTCGGAAGCAGGTGACGCCGGGCGACACGCTAAGGCTGGAAGTCGAGTTAACGAAGATGCGAGGGCCGATTGGCAAGGGAACGGCCCGTGCAACCGTAGGTGGGGACGTTGTCGCTGAAGGCGAGCTGATGTTTGCCCTTGGGCCGTCGTCGGTAGCTCAGGGACCTCAGCCGGCTGGTGCCGATCAGCCGGGAGGCCAGCCATAGACCCTCGGCCAGCCTGCGACTGCGCCTCCTCCATCTCCGCGACTCGACAGGGTCGGGACTCGCTACGTCGTGTGGCTCTGGCAGCCGCTGGCCTCGCATTGGGGCCTACAGGGCGGAGACGGCGGCAATCTCGGCCCGGCAATCCTCGGCTGCTTTTGGTTCGGCCGGATCATCTGGGTGATCTGCTGCTAACATCTCCGGCTGTCGAGATGCTGAGGAAAGCCCTGCCCGATGGCCACCTCACTCTGATGGTAGGGCCGTGGTCGGAGGACGTGGCGAGGCGCGACCCGCTGGTGGACGAGGTGGCGGTCTGCCCATTTCCTGGCTTCACGAGGACAGCCAGAGGGTCGATAGTGGAGCCTTATCGGCTTCTTGTGAGCGTGGCCTCCGCTCTTCGGAGCCGGCACTATGACGCGGCTCTGATGTTGCGCTTCGACCACTGGTGGGGAGCGTGGATGACAGCCCTCGCCGGGATCCCGCTGCGTGTCGGTCACGGCACGCCGGAGTGCCGGCCATTTCTCACTGAGGCTTT
>JAJYKO010000179.1 GCA_021788565.1 Chloroflexota bacterium | reverse complement strand
GCCGGGCATTTCCCGCCGTTCTTTCCTGGGTCTGGCCGGAGCGACCCTCGCCTCCGCGACCGTCTTGGGATGTGTTCCAGCGCCATTTGAGCCAACCCCCAGTCCCCGTGCGAAGGTCCAACTGGTATATCAGGACTGGCGCACGGACTGGTTCCCCGGAATGGTTCAGGAGATGCTGGCTCAGTTCCACGCAACCCACCCCGACATTCGGGTCTTTTACAGCCGTGATCCGGAGAACGTCGAGACCCGAATGCTGACCGACATGGAGGCGGGGACCGCTCCCGACGTCTTTCAAGGTTGCTGCTCCTGGTTCCCGATCCTGGCCCAGAAGGGGTACACGGTCGACCTGCGTCCCTACGTCGCGGCCGACCTGGATCGATCCACCATCGACGAATGGGATCAGGCCCAGTATTGGGCCTTGTTCACCAGAGATGGGAGGCAGTATGGCCTGCCGAAGTACCATGGTGCCCAGGCGCTCTACTACAACCGGGACCTGTTGGACAAGTACAGGGTGGACTACCCGGACTCCTCCTGGGATCACGAGGACTATCTGACTGCCATGAGGCGACTGACCCGGAGTGAGAACGAGGGCGGCCGCCCCGATCTCTGGGGCAGCATGTTCGACGTGTCCTGGGAACGAATCCAGGTACACGTGAATGGGTGGGGCGGGAACTTCGTGGACCCGAAGGATTCAAAGCGCTGCCTGATGGGCGAGCCGGAGGCGATGGCAGCGCTCGAGTGGCTGCGAGCCCGCATGTGGGACGACAGGGTAATGGCGACCCTCGACATGCAGAAGGTGGGTACGGTGAAGGCCTTTATCTCTGGGCAGGTCGCTATGGCGGAAGATGGGTCCTGGGCACTGAAGGACATTCTGACCAAGGCGCCTTTCCGGATAGGCGTAGCGCCCCTTCCCGCCGGTCCCATACGGCGCGTGACCCTGGCAACCACCGATGGCTTCGGAATATACGCGGGGACGCGACATCCCGACGCTGCCTGGGAGTTGATGAAGTTCCTCATCAGCAAAGACTACGGTCGGGCCATGGCGCGAGCCAATTTCCTTCAGCCTGCCCGCGCTTCTCTGGTGGACGAGTGGGTGGACTTCGTCCGCAGCGAATTCCCTCAGAAAACCAGGGATGTGAATATCGCCGCATTCGCCGATGGACACATCAAGGGGTACTCTGTGGTGGCCGAGGTTTTCGCGAATATGGAGGATGCGACGCGCGTAGCCTACGACGCCTGGGATAAGATTCTCACCCTGGGCCAGGCGCCGACGACGCTGATGAGCGAAGCGAGCCGCCAGATCCAGGAGGCCCAGCAGGCGAGCCAGTCCGGGGCGTCGACCTCCTGCGTGGATGGCTGCAAAAGGGGCTCCGCGTAAGACTCTGAGAAGGTTGTATCTCACAGTGACATCGATGCTGAGCTTCGTGAGTCGTAGCCTGCGGTTGAAGATCATCGCGTGGTCCTTTATTCCCACGTCGATCATCTTGCTTGCCGTTGCGCTGATGACTTTCTACGCCTATCAGCAGGTGACTGAGGACCTCGTCATCGGGCGCAATCAGGAGGTTACTCGCCTTTCCGCCGGCCAACTGGGGGCGAATCTCTCACAGTACTCGGATGTTCTCACGGGTCTCGCTCGTACGGCAGACATCTATCGTGGAGAGCCGGCACTTCAGCAGGCAGCTCTCGGCAAGGCGAAGAATGAGCTTGTGGTGTACGACGCCGGGGTTCTGGTCATCAACCGCTATGGTGTCGTCGTAGCCGCGGAGCCATCGCGTCCTGATGCGCTGGGCCAGAATTGGGCCGACCGAGTCTACTACAACAAAATGCTTCGCTCGGGCTCCACCGTCTTTTCTGATGTGGTTGCCGATGGACCAGAAGGCTCCAACGTGGTCGTCGTGGCTGTGCCGATCACCGATGATAAGAACGAGTTTCAGGGGACACTGACTGGAATGTTTCATCTTGGAGCCACTGCCGTCAGCACCTTCTATGGTGGTATCGTGAAGCTGCGTATGGCCGACTCGGGCGCGACTTACATAGTGGATGGTACAGGCCGGGTCATATACCACTCCGATGCCGACCAGATTGGTCAGGACTATTCAAATCGGTCTGTCGTGCAGCGGTTGTTGAGCAGGAGGATGACCGAGACCAGCGCTCGCGGCCTCGACGGTCCTGACATCCTGGCGAGCTTCGCCCCCGTGCCTGGCACCTCGTGGAGCCTGGTGACCGAAGAGCAGTGGAGCACTCTGATGAGCGCAAGCCAGGGCTACAGGAATTTTCTTCTCCTCCTGTTGGCGCTGGGAGTGGTGGTCCCGGCTGTCGTGGTGACCCTGGGAGTCAGGCGCATCACGGGCCCTATCGGGGAGTTGATATCCGCTTCACAGGAGGTGGCTGGCGGGAAGTTCGGCCGCACCATCGACGTAAGGACAGGTGACGAACTCGAGAAGCTGGCAAACCAGTTCAACGCGATGTCGGCTGAGTTGCAGGAGTCATACTCCGATCTGGAGCGAAAGGTCGCCGATAGGACGAAGGAGCTGGCTACCCTCAATGCCATTTCGATAGTGGTAAGCCGGTCGCTGAACCTCTGCGAGGCTCTCCGTGATGCCCTGTCTAAGACTCTGCAACTATCGGGACTCGAGCGGGGAGGGATCTATCTACTCAATGAGCGAGATGGTGTGCTCTCGCTAGAAGTCCACCAGGGCATCAGTCCGGACGTCGCCGCGGATGTCGGGAGTCTCAGACTCGGTGAGGGCTTCTCCGGCCAGGTCGCTGCTAGCGGTGAGCCGTTGGTGGTGAGCGACGTGTCATCGGATCCCCGCATTTCC
Source organism: Chloroflexota bacterium (assembly GCA_021788565.1). Next base: position 5,771 of record JAJYKO010000179.1, on the reverse strand, counting down.
AAGATCGCCTTTGCTGAGGGGGTGGGCGGCTCCCTCGCGTGCGTACCACTCAGTTCCCGAGGGTGCGTTCTCGGAGCTCTCTTCGTGGTCAGCGGCGGTCATCGGGAGTTCACTCCTCAAGATGTCCAGATCCTCAGCTCGATCGGACACCAGATAGGCGTGGCCGTCGAGAACGCGCGCCTCTATCAGCAGGCGCAGCAGCTCGCCGTGGTTGAGGAGCGGAACCGGCTGGCCAGGGACCTTCATGACTCCGTAACCCAGGCGATGTACAGTGTGACGCTCTACGCCGAGGCGGCGACCCGGTTGCTATCCGCTGGGCAGATAGTCTCGGCAGCTGAGCACTTGAGGGACCTCCGAGCGACTGCCCAGCAGGCCCTCCGAGAGATGAGATCGCTGATCTTCGAGTTGCGGCCTCCCGTGCTGGCGAAGGAGGGCCTGGTCGCGGCTCTACAGGCGAGACTGGAGTCGGTGGAAGGCAGAGCTGGGATAAGGACGGACTTCCAGGTGGAGGGCTCGGCCCAGGTCCCCGCGGAGATCGAGAGCGGTCTCTATGGGATAGCCCAGGAGGCGCTGAACAACGTGCTCAAGCACTCCGGGGCGCAGGCGTTGAGGCTCTATCTGCGGAAGGATGAAGGCGTCGTTGCCCTGGAGGTTGTCGATGATGGGACTGGCTTCGAACTCAACCATGGGAGTGAATGTGGAGGGTTGGGACTTCGCGGAATGGAGGAGCGGGCTGCCGTGATGGGCGGAAGGCTAATAGTGTCCAGTGCTCCAGGGCAGGGCACGAGTGTTAGGGTGGAGGTCAACCTATGAGCGAGAAGATCCGTGTGTTGATCACTGACGACCATGCCATCGTTCGCCGAGGGATCAAGGCCCTCCTGGCCACTGAAGCGGAGATCGAGGTCGTGGGCGAGGCAGGGGATGGCCAGCAGGCTGTCGCGCTGGCTGAGAAGTTGCGGCCCGATGTGATACTGATGGATATGGTGATGCCGAAGATGGATGGCATCGAAGCCATCAATCAGATCGTGGCCCGACAGCCTTCGGCGCGGATCCTGGTTCTCACCAGCTTCGCTGCCGACGAGAAGGTGTTTCCAGCAATTAAGGCCGGTGCTCTGGGCTACTTGCTGAAGGATTCCAGCCCCGAGGAGCTGGTGGAAGCCATCCACCGCGTCCACCTCGGACAGGCCTCCCTCCATCCAGCCATCGCCAGAAAGCTGCTGCACGAGCTGTCTCACCCTGGTGGACGGCCCACATCGCCGGATCCGCTCACGGATAGAGAGGTTGAGGTGGTTCGGATGCTCGCCAAAGGGATGAGCAACCGGCAGATCGCCGACGGGATGGTGATCAGCGAGGCGACGGTCCGTACCCACGTCAGCAACATCCTGGGCAAGCTGCACCTGGCCAGCCGAACAGAGGCGGCGCTCTATGCGCTGCGGGAGGGCCTGGCAACACTGGACTCTTCGGAGCAAGCGTAGCAGGCCTGCTTCGTCTGACCTGTCCGACGCGTCCGACCAGTCCGAGACCCACTACAACAATTGTTGTAGCCTCTTATACGACCTCAAGCGATAAGGACTGCCTCAGCGGCGGTCCTTTCTTCTTATGTGCGATTCATCCTTCGTCTGATGGCGCTAACACTCCTGTTCGCTACCCTGTGCCACGACAGAGTAGTCGCGGAACGGCGGCGATCTCCCGCGCGAGTTTCTGTGGGAGGAGGCAGAGAGGCAAGCCATGTGGTTGACATCTATCTCGATCAAGCGCCCGCTCCTGATCCTTATGGCGGTTCTCGCGATCATGATGGGCGGCGCGGTCGCCTATAGGGCGATGGCGGTGGACCTCTGGCCCAACGTGAAGATCCCAGTCATCGCCGTCCAGGTCGCCTATCCAGGTGCCGGCCCGCGAGAAGTCGAGTCTCGTGTCACCAAGCCGATCGAGGACGCGCTGGCGAGCACCCCAGGTCTGAAGAAGCTCAGCTCGACAGCCGGAGACGGATACAGCCTCTCCATCCTGGAGTTTGATGTGGGCTCCGACCCTGACGCGGTCGCGCAGGACGTTGAAAGGCGGGTCAACGTCGTTCGAGCCAGCCTGCCAGGCGATGCCAAGAGCCCGTCGGTCATGAAGTTCAGCATGAGCGACGAACCGATTATGGTCGCCGGGGTAAGCTGGGATGGCAACCCTGACGGCGTGTACCAGTTGGTGGACGGCGTCATTCGCCCGAAGCTGGAAGCGGTCCCGGGAGTGTCATCTGTTCAACTATGGGGGGGACGCGAGCGGGAGATCCAGGTCAGGATCGACCGAGGCAAATTGGATGCGAGGGGAATCTCGCTCTCTCAGGTGACTGGCGCCCTTTCGGCGGCGAACCTGTCGGTCCCAGGTGGATTCGTCGAGGACGGGGACAGCCAGTTCAGCGTGCGCGTTTACGGCCTCTACCAGGAGATCGATCAGATCGGGGATTTGGTACTGTCGGTCACACCCAACGGTGGCGTGGTCAGGCTCGGGGACGTGGCGACCGTCGAAGACGGTTTCAAGAAGGGGACAGCTCTGAGCCGCATCGACGGAAGGGACGGCATCGCGATTCTGGTCCAGAAGCAGCAAACCGCCAACACAGTTTCGGTCTCGCAGGGCGTTCAGAAGGCCATGAAGAGTCTCGCCCCGACTCTGCCGGCCGGTGTGCAGTATTCGGTTGTGATCGACAATGCGGAGTTTGTGCGGCAATCGCTGGACGGCGTGCAAGGTAGCCTTAGCGACGCGGTGTTGATCGTGGCGCTCGTCCTGCTGCTCTTCCTTCATACCTGGCGCTCTACCCTGATCGTGCTGATCTCGATACCTACGTCACTAGTGGCGACCTTCGGTGTGATCTGGGCTCTCGGGTTCTCGATGAACTTCATGAGCATGATGGGGCTGTCCCTCACGATCGGTATCCTGGTGGATGACTCCATCGTGATTCTTGAAAACATCTACCGCCACATGAAGCTGGGGGAGAGCCCGTGGTCCGCGGCGGTGAAGGGCCGAGCGGAGATCGGGGCCGCGGCGGTTGCCATCACGCTGGTGGATGTGGTGGTGTACTTACCCCTCGCGTTTTCGACGGGAATGACCTCCCAGTTCTTCAAGGAGTTCAGCGGCGCTATAGTCACGGCGACGCTCTTCTCACTGCTGATGTCGTTTACGCTGACACCGATGCTCGCCTCGCGGTGGCTGACCGCTGGCGACGAGGAGCGCTCACCGCTCGCCCCAGTCTGGCGGCGGTGGGAGGCCGGCTACGAGGCGCTCTCGCGCGGCTACGGACGCATGCTGGAACTAGCACTTCGGCTGCGCTGGCTAGTGCTGTTTGCCGGCTTCCTTGCCTTCGTGAGCGGCATCGCCCTAGTCGGGCTTGGTGCGGTCGGCTTTGAATTCATGGCTCAGTCCGATGACGGAAAGTTTACCACTCAGATTCAGATGCCCGCGGGTACCACACTAGAGGCGACCAGCAGGGCAACCCAGGGGCTGGAGAAGCAGATCGCGGCCCTCCCCGAGGTGGACAGCCTCATCTCCATAGTCGGGAGTTCCTCCGCGGGGAAGAGCACCATATACGTGAATTTGAAGCCTCTGTCGCAGCGCACGCGTAGCGTTAACCAGGTTGCCGCGGATGTCCGCTCGATGATTGCCAAGATTCCAGGAATGAAGGGTCAGGCTGGCCCGTCCAGCATGTTTGGAGGCGGGAGTGCGCAGCCGATCACTGTCTCGATCAAAGGCTCGGACATGGCCGTCCTGACGAAGCTGGCGGGCCAGGTAGAGGATATCGTTCGCAAGACCTCCGGCACCGTGGATGTAACCAACAGCGCCGTGGCGGGGGCTCCCGAAATGCGGGTGGAGATTGACCACGCCAAGCTGGCAGACCTGGGGCTTACCACCGCGCAGGTCGCATCCGCGGTGCGAACGGCTATAGATGGCACGGTGGCGACAGAACTGCGCCGGGAGAACGAGGATAAGGTGGATATTCGAGTCCTGTACGCGACCGCCGCGGGCTCTGAGCTCACCGCGATCCCGGACATCCCGCTGACCACTCCCACGGGGGCTCGGGTCAAGCTGGACCAGGTGGCGAAGCTGGTCCCGGCCGACGGGCCGGCTGAGATCACACGCACGGACCGGACACGGCGTGTCGACGTTGGGGCTGGGCTGACGGGAGGGCGACCCTCTGGCGACGTAGCCGAGGACATCAAGAAGGCTGTCAACAAGCTGGCTCTGCCCGATGGGTACAAGATTTCCCTGGGCGGCGAGTCGGAACAGCAGGATGACGCCTTCGGCTCCCTGGGGCTGGCGTTGGTCTTCTCCGTGGTGCTCATGTACATGCTGATGGTAGCGCTGTTCAACTCCCTGACCTACCCGCTGGTAATTATGGGCGCGATGCCGTTGGCCTCTGTTGGGGCAATTGGGGCCCTCGCCATCACCGGCGACACCCTCAACATCATGTCCATGGTAGGAATGATCATGCTGATGGGGCTCGTAACCAAGAACGGTATCCTGCTGGTGGACTATACGAATACGTTGAGGACCCGAGGATACTCGCGACTGGAGGCGTTGCTGGAGGCAGGCCCGACCAGGCTTCGGCCTATCCTCATGACGACAGCAGCGATGGTGTGTGCCATGTTGCCCGTGGCCTCGAAGCTTGGCGAAGGTGCCTCCACGAGGGCCCCCATGGGGATCGTGGTGATAGGCGGACTCCTCACCTCCACGTTGCTCACGCTTGTGGTGGTGCCCGCTGGCTACACGGTGATGGACGACATTCAGGAGTGGGTGGCGGCCAGGTTCAGGCGAGGGACTCGAACAGCCCATGCCGCAGCGGCCGCCCAGACAGGGCCTGTCGTGGCGCATCAGGTGAACCTGGGAACGGGCGGGTTCGAGAAGTGGACGGCCGAGCCTGTTCCCGTGACGGTGAAGGTGCGCACCAATCACCAGATCAACGGATCCGTACTGGTTGTCCCCGCGGAAGCGGGGATTCAGGGTCTGCATGAAAACCGGGGCCGTTTAGATGCCCGCTTTCGCGGGCATGACGACCCGTAGGGTATTTGAGGAACCACGTACTTAGAGTTCCTTGGTGTTCTTGGTGACTTGGTGGTGAGTTCTCGGGCGGGCTCAAAGAGAGGAGAAGGGCAATGCAGGCAGAGATCGTGGCCGGAGGCGTGCGGCAGGGTAACCGGAATCGATGGATACTCTTGGCGGCAGTGGCGGTGTCCCTGGCGGCGCTGGGCATCTACGGCTACCGCTTCATGGCGGCGGGGCAACAGTCTGCGCAACAGACGGCTCCTGCTCAGGCCGCGGCGGTGACGGTCCGAACGGCGCAGGTGACCCGGGGTCCGATTAGCGCCAGCCTCTCCTACAGCGGCGACGTGAAGGCCGCCAGCCAGGTGAGTGTCCTGCCTAAAGGGACCGGCAGGATCGAGAAACTGAACGTGGATGTGGGCAGCAAGGTGAGGAAGGGGGACGTGATCGCTGAGCTGGACGCTGGATCGCTGAAGGCGCAGCTGTCCCAGACCCAGGCGAACCTGGCAGCGGCTCAGGCCAAGTACGCGAGCCTGCAGGCTGGACCTCGGGCCGAGCAGGTGGCGCAGGCGCAATTGGCTGTGGAGTCCGCGCAGGCCAGGCTGGACCTGCTGAGGAAGGGCGCCAGGGAGGAGCAACTGCAGGCGGCGCAGGCTCAGGTGGATAGCGCGAGGGCCAACGTGGAGGCGGCGCAGGCGAAGCTGGATACGGTGAAGCTGGGGCCTACACAGAGCCAGTGGGGGCAGGCACTC
>JAJYKO010000178.1 GCA_021788565.1 Chloroflexota bacterium | reverse complement strand
GGATCCAGGTCCTAAAGCACGCCCGTGTGATTCGACACGGTGGTTTCGTGGGCAACTTCAAGACGGTCGTCAAGATCGAGAGCCAGGACGAGGATCCTCGTAGGGATGGGGACGGCCTCACCCGCCTGCTCTCTGAGATTGGCATCACGAACGGAGAGGTCGAGATCGAGCACGGCGTCACAGTGGTCGCAACCGGTGCCCAGGAGAACCGTTCCGGAGACTATTTGCTTGGGAAGAACGGTCAAGTCCTCACTCAGCTGGATCTCGAGGCGAAGCTGGCCGAGAGCCCTCAGGAGATCAAGAAGCTGAACAACATGGTGATGATTCAGTGCGTGGGTGCCCAGAATGAGGAGTACTGCTCCCGGGTCTGCTGCACGCAGGCGATGAAGAATGCCATCACCGTGAAGGGGCTGAACCCCGATGCGCAGGTGAGCGTCCTGTTCAAGGACATGCGCACCTTCGGCTTCAAGGAACAGGTGTATAAGGATGCCCGGGAGAAGGGCGTGCTGTTCATCCGATACAACGACGAGACGAAGCCGCAGGTGAGTGACGAAAGCGGCAGACTGGTCGTGAAGGCGGTTGATCCAATCCTTGGAGAGCCGGTGGAGATCTCTCCTGACATGCTGGTGCTCAGCGAGGCGATCGCTCCCGGCGAGAGCAACCAGGAGCTCGGCTCCATGTTCAAGCTGCCCCTCAGCATGGAAGGTTTCTTCCTGGAAGCCCACGTGAAGCTGCGGCCGGTGGACTTCCCGTCGGAGGGCGTCTTCCTGTGCGGGCTGGCCCACTATCCGAAGTTCGTCGAAGAGAGCATGGCTCAGGCTTACGCGGCAGCGGCTCGTGCCGCAACGGTGCTCACCAAGGAGGAACTTAAGGTGGGTGGTGTGGTTGCGCACGTGGACGAGACCAAGTGCGCGGCCTGCCTCACCTGCGTCCGAGTTTGCCCGTATCACGTTCCGCGGATTAACGAGCGGGGCGTGGCGGAGATCGAAGTTGCCAACTGCCAGGGGTGTGGCTCCTGTGCCTCTGAGTGTCCGGCCAAGGCGATCCAGCTGCTGCACTATCGCGACGCACAGATCATCGCCAAGACCGACGCCCTGATGCAGGAGCTTGTAGAAGCGTAGCCAGTTCTGGGTTTTGAGTTCTGAGCGAGTCAGGCCCTTAGAACTCAGAACTGAGAACTCAGAACTACCCGGGGGTGCCCATGAGTGAGTTTGAGCCTCAGATTGTGGCCTTCGCTTGCCACTACTGCGCCTATTCGGCGGCTGACAACGCGGGTTCGCAGCGGCTGCAGTACCCGACGAACGTAAAGGTAGTGAAGATACCGTGCAGCGGCAAGATAGACGTGCTGCACATTCTGCGGGCCTTCGAAGAAGGCGTGGATGGCGCCTTCGTAGCTGGTTGACTGGAGGGCAGCTGCCATTACCTGGAAGGTAATCTGAGAGCAAGACGCAGAGTCGAATACGCGAAGAAGATATTGGATAAGGTCGGCGTTGGCGGAGATCGGGTGGAGATGTTCAACATGTCGTCTGCCGAGGGCAGGCGGTGGGCTGAGGTGTGCACAGAGATGACCGCCCGCATCAAAGAGTTGGGACCAAATCCCGTTCGACACAAGGTCGAAGTGATGAGCAATGAGTAGTGAGTGCTGAGTAAGAAGCTCCACTCATCACTGATTGCTCGTCGCTCGTAGCTGGATCGGGGGAGAGATGATAGTCGCGGAACAGAAGGCTCTGGAGCAGATTCGTGAGATGATCAGCCGGTACAATCGTGTGCTGGTCGTCGGTTGTGGCACCTGCGTCACCGTGTGCTTCGCAGGCGGCGAGAAAGAGGCGGCTATTCTGGCCTCTACCCTCCGCATGGCGGACAAAGTGGAGGGGAACCAGCGGGAGGTCGGCGAGGCCACTATCCTGCGGCAGTGCGAGTGGGAATACATCGACGCTTTGAAGGAGAAAGTCCCCTCTTACGACGCGATTCTCTCCCTCGGTTGTGGCGTTGGGGTGCAGACCATCGCGGAGGCATTCCCCACTATGCCTGTGCTGCCTGGGCTAAATACCAAGTTCATGGGGCTTCCTGTGGAACCGGGTGTGTGGGCCGAGAGGTGCGTTGGCTGTGGGGATTGTGTGTTGGACCACTTCGGCGGCATCTGCCCTATTGCTCGCTGCTCTAAGAGCCTCCTGAATGGGCCTTGCGGCGGTTCCTCCAAAGGTAAGTGCGAGATTGACAGCAGCGTCGATTGCGGCTGGCAGCTCATCTACGATCGGCTGAAGGTGCGCGGGGAACTGTGGCGGCTGGAAGAGGTGGTGGAGCCGAAAGACTGGCGCAGCAGCCGGGATGGCGGCCCCAGAAAGATAGTGCGCCCCGACCTGCGTCCGCTGACAACCAGCGAGACCAAGTAGGTTAGTCCTGCCCCGGTGGAGGAGGTTGGCATAATGGCCCCATCGAAGACGACTACCGATAAAACCCTCCTGCAGGTAGTACGGGAGGAGACGGGCGAGAACGCCTCCCTCTGCTACTTCTGTAAGAAGTGCACCTCCGGCTGCCCGCTGAGCGAGCACATGGACGTTGCCCCTCACCAGGTCATGCGCTCCATCCAGATGAACCGCAGGGACGCGGTTTTGAGCAGCAAGACAATCTGGATCTGTGCCTCCTGCCAGACCTGCGTGACTCGCTGCCCGCAGTCCCTCGATCTTCCAAGGATGATGGACACCCTCAAGATGATGGCTCACGACGAGGGGGTCGAGTGTCCGGTGCCCTCCGTTCCGCGCTTTACGGAGAGCACGATGCGCTGGGTCGGCTGGACCGGCCGCTCTTACGAGCCCGGGCTCATCGCGGAGATGAACCTCCGCGGCGGGCAGCCCACAAAGGACGTGGGCCTCGGGTTCAAACTGATCTGGCGTGGCAAGCTCAAATTGGCTCCAGACATCGTCCGGTACTCCGCGCCTGGGCGCCGTCCCCCGATTCAGAAGGACGAGTCCACGGTCGCGTACTATCCGGGATGCTCACTCCACTCCACCAGTAAGGACTATGAGGAGTCTGTCCACGCCTCCATGGGAGCGCTCGGCCTCAAGCTGGAGGAGCCGAAAGGCTGGGTTTGTTGCGGGAGCAGCGCTGCTCACTCCGTCTCCCACGTCGAGGCCGCCGCGCTGCCGATGAAGACGCTCGCCCTGGTGCGGTCGAGCGGACGTGACACCGTCACCACTCCCTGCCCATCGTGCTATTCGCGAATGAAGACGGCGATTCGGGACGTAGAGGCAGACTCCGAACTGGCGCGGCAGGTTACCCAGGAGACCGGGTATGCCTGGGACGGCGAAGTTGCGGTCGAGCACCTGCTGGACACCGTGATCGACAAGGTTGGTATGGATAGGATAGCGGCCGCTGTGAAGAAGCCGCTGTCGGGATTGAAGGTAGTGTGCTACTACGGCTGCCTTATGACACGGCCCGCCAAGCTAACGGGTGCCAAGGACCCGGAGTATCCGGTGACGATGGACCGGTTGGCGAAGGCTCTGGGCGCCGAGGTGCTGGACTGGTCGTATAAGACCGAGTGCTGCGGAGCTAGCCTTTCCCTCACCGATACCAGCCTGCAACTGGAGATGAGCTCTAAGATCTTGCAGGACGCCAGGGATGTCGGTGCGGATGCAGTTGTGGCGGCCTGCCCCCTTTGCCACGTGAACCTGGACAGCCGCCAGCCACAGATGGCAAAGGATCTGGGAAAGCAGTTCGATCTGCCGGTGATCTACTTCACTCAGCTGATGGGGCTTGCCTTCGGCCTGGAACCGAAGACTCTGGGGTTGGACAAGCACCTCGTGGATCCAATGCCGACCCTGAAGCGAGTGCTGGGTGCTTTAGAGCCCTAAGAAGAGCCTTGTTGTCGGAATCTTGGAGCCTGGGTTGTCTTCAACCCAGGCTCCCGACGTCATGAACGTAACGGCGAAGCTCTAGTAGCCGGAGCTCGAAGAGGAGCCGGAGGTCGAGCCAGAGCCCGACGTAGACCCGGAGCCCGATGCTCCACCCGCGGGGTTGGTCACAGAGCCGCTGCCCTGCCCGCCCCCTTTGACACCTCCGCTAGACGAGCCGCTGCTCGAAGAGCTTCCTCCGGAGGAGCCCCCGCCCGATGGGTGCGCTGGCTGGGTGATGGAAGGGGCGCTCGGTGCGACCGGACCCGCGGGGCTTCTGGCTCCGAACAGGTTGCTGCCCAGAGCGAACCAGATGAGCGCCGCGGCCAGAATAATCGCCAGGACTATTCCGAGCACGACAGCGGCTCCGGTTCCGGTATCTCTGGTGACGACGTCACCATGGTCATGAATGATCTCTCGCTCGCGCACTACTGGGCGTTCGCGAATGATCTCTCGCTCGCGATCATACTGAGGGTCCATATGTACTACCTCCGTGTGCGTCTCTCGGCTCTTCTAGTCGTAGTACCTCGGTCGCCGCAGGAACGCGGAAACCAGATTGACGACCAGGAGGATAACCGCCACAATGAGCAGGAAGTTGATCCATGCTCCTATGTTGACCGCGTAGCCTAGCAACCAGAGCACGACCAAGAGGATAGTGATCAGCCATAGTATGGAAGCCATTCTTAGCCTCCTTTCTAACGTCACTGATGGCCCCACCCCCGCGGTAAGCAGGGGTGATACATTCTTCCGCTCGGAAGATCGTATCCTGTGGGCCGGATTTGCCTGACCTGCGATCGCAGCAGTCAGGTCCGCCGAGACAGGCAACAACCATGCCAGCTGCCGCTGGTTGCTGGAGAAACTACCAGGATAGGGGGGCTCTTAGATAGGGCATATCTCTTGCAGCGCAACTTAGAAGTTATATTCTTGAGTGAAGAGGTGAGTGATGAAAGCAAGTAGCGAGAAGAAGTTGGATCTCGCAAAGGACATTCTGCTGGCCTACATTGCTAACAGTCCGACCGATAGCCGTGATGTGGACACGGTGGTAGCGGCTGCCAAGAAGATCTTTGACATGGTGGACTCCACGGTGGAGACCACGGAGCCCTCTAAGGAGCAGGCCGGCTTCAAGTTGTAGTGGAGGTCTGGGGTCAGGAGTCAGGGGTCAGGGGACAGGCGGCAGGAGACCCCTGATCCCGGACCCCAGATCCCAGACCCCTGATGCAGATCCCGAGCCGCTACCCCTGCGGCAGTATCTCAACCTTGCCGTGCTTAACACCGGCGGCGAACTTCTTGGCGTCCTCGTCTGTCCCGACGATCGAGTTGTAGTGCATAGGGATGTAGGTTTTCGCCTTGACGGCGGTATTGGCTGCCTGAATCGCCTCTTCGGCGGTCATCACATATGTGCCACTCACAGGTATCAGGGCCACGTCCACGTCGATCCCGCTCATCTCCGGAATGAGGTCGGTGTCGCCCGCCAGGTAGACCCGCTCCCCATCAACCGTGAAGATGTAACCGACGTAATCTGGACTCTTGGGGTGAAATGGCTTGCCAGGGCTGCTGAACTTGCTCGTGTTGTAGGCCCACACGACCTCGATCGGTATGCCCTTCACCTCTAACTTATCACCGGGCTTCACCGTCTCGACGCTACCCTTGAGCTTTGCGGCGCAGGCTGCCGGTGCCACGATCAAAGTGCTGTCCTTCTGAATCTTCGCCACGTCCGCTGGTTCGCAGTGATCGAAGTGCTCGTGGGTGATCAGGATGATGTCGGCTTTGTCGCCACCTTCCGCGAGCTTGAACGGATCCGTGTAAATTACCGTAGAGCCACTGGAGATCTTGAAGGTGTCGTGCCCAAGCCACTGAATGTTCTTTGCCAAGCTCTTACCTCCCTCAAAGAGAAGAATGTGGAGACACAACCAGCAGCAGTGCCGGATTCAGGGCACTGCTGCTGGCCTACGCGCGATACTTTCACCGCAGGAATCGGTCCGCGAAACGCGCCTCCCACTCCTATTCGCCCAGGCTGAGGCCTAGGCCCCGCGCGGTCACGGCGAGCTCGCCGTTGGGGTCGACACGCTTCGGCACCCCGATGGCGTCGATGAGGTCCACGGGAACTATCTGCGTGTTGCGGAGCGCCACCATCTTCCCGAAGTTTCCCTCCGCGATTAGCCTCACTGCCGCGGCTCCCAGTCTTGTAGCCAGGATGCGGTCGAATGGGCTCGGGCTGCCACCCCGTTGCACGTGCCCCAGGACGGTGACTCGTACCTCATGGGTGCACATCAACCGAAGCATCTCGGCCAACTGGTTTCCGATCCCGCCCAGCCTCGGCAGCCTGCCTTCCCCGCCCGTTTCCTGATACACCTGACTTCCGTGCACCGGCCTGGCTCCCTCCGAGATGACTACCAGGCTGAATTTGCGGCCCGCCCGGTCCCGTGTTTCTACACTCTGGCAGACGCTCTCCGGCTTGAACGGTATCTCCGGTATCAGAATCACGTCGGCGCCACCGGCCAGTCCACTCTCGATGGCGATCCAGCCCGCGTCGCGCCCCATCACTTCGAGGATCATCACACGGTGATGGCTCTCCGCCGTGCTGTGGAGCTTGTCCAGTGCATCGGTGGCCGTATGGAGCGCCGTATCGAAACCAAAGGTTACGTCCGTCGCGTTGAGGTCGTTGTCGATGGTCTTGGGGATACCCACTACCTTTGCCCCCAGTTGGGAGAGTTGGTAGGCGATATTCATCGACCCATCTCCGCCTATCACCACCAGACAGTCCAAACCCAACTCGCGGATGCGATCCATTGCGTCCTGGGAGAGGTTCCGGATCTCTTCCTTGCCATCGACGGTGACCTTGTAGGCGAACGGATTGCCACGGTTACTGGTGCCGAGGATGGTGCCACCCTGGTGCAGGATACCCCGTACGTCGTCGGTTGTGAGGTGGCGCGGTTCCCTGTGGAATAGAAGGCCCTCGTAGCCGTCCTCGATGCCCAGCACCTCCCATCCGTACAGGTTGATGGCCGTCTTGACCACAGCTCTGATCACCGCGTTCAAGCCGGGGGCATCACCGCCTCCGGTGAGGACCCCAATCCTGTTGATACGATCTGGCATTGACCGATCCTCCCTGCTGGGGCGTCTTGAAGCGCCGTCATGCTTGGCACTGTTCATTTCATCATAGCCTCACGAGCCTCTTTAGGAAAGACGTACTTTGTGAAAAGGGGCTGTTCAGTGGCAGGAAAGTGGTTTATCCTTCGTGTTGAGAGGGGGAAAGGCGTTGACAAGATCTCTCTTTTTCGCGGTACTGATGTTTCTGCTGTTACCTGCCCTGGCTCAGGCGGAGGGAGAAGTCTCCGAAGGCGGTTCAGCGCTCCCTGTGGATGTGGGTCTGGATCCCGGGCACAGCAGCGCCGACGTGGGGGCCGTTGGGGGCGGTCTCCGGGAAGACGCCCTGACGCTCGACGTGGCTACCCGAGTTGAGGAACTTTTGAGAGAGAAGGGCTTCACAGTCGCCCTTAGCCGCCACGACGATAGCCCCCTCACCGACTTCTCGGCACCCGATCCCACGGATGCCGTCCGCATCGAGCAGGAAGCGCGCATCGCCGCGGTGGGCAACGCGAGGCTCTACGTTTCCATCCATTTCAACGGCTACGGAGATCCCCGGGTTCGAGGTGCCGAGACTTACTACAACGGGGATAACCAAGGCGCGGAGAGCCTGGCGCTCGCAGAAGCGATTCAGGGCAGAGTACTCGCCGAAGTGCGAGCGGCCGGCTATGCTCTAGCGGACCGAGGGGTCAAGGAGGACCTGGCGGCTGGTAAGCCTTACGGTCACTTCTTCAGCCTGCGGGGCGGAATGCCCAGTGCCCTTGTGGAGTCGATGTTCCTGACCAACCCATACGAGGCGTCGCAGCTCTCGGACGAATCTATTCGCGAAGCCGTCGCCCGCGGAGTCGCGGACGGAATATCTGACTACCTGGCCCAACACGCGACGCAGGAGGTAAGGGGACTGGATGTACAGGATGAGTAAGGATAGATTGGACAGATAGTAGGGGCGACCCCTGGGTCGCCCGCCCCCGTCCTGACTATCTTTCTAGATCCGGTCTATCCTGTTGGATATTCTCCCTCACCCCGTGACGCGAGCGAGCGCAGCGTCACGCCTTTCCCAGAGGGAGAGGGAGTTGCTACTACACCGCGTCCGGCACCAGTGACCAGTACGCCGGCAGTTCATACCTGATTACTCGACGATCCGGGCTCGCCGGCTGCGCGGCCCGCGCTCGGCCGCGCCTCCTGATCTCCGAGTAGCTGTTTTGGATCTGAACAATCCGCTTCGCCCTAAGGTTGAACACTACCACTCCGGCGTGCACTGGAACCAGGCTGGCCTCTCGAGTCCGGTCGTCCAGCACCCGGAACGTCGGAAGCTCATGGGGTCTGCAGTAGTTTAGCGCCTGGTGTATAGCGTCGAAATTGTCGGGACTGTTGTGCTCGTCAAATACCGCCAGCGAGCTCAGCACCTGCTCCTTCGTTCCGCGGGCATATTCGTCGGTGTAGGTCAACAGCTCTTCAAGGCTCTGTGGATCTCTAGCGCAACCGGCGACCAGGGGCAGCAGTACGTCACAGGAAGCGACGAAGCTGATCGTGCCCCCTCTGTCGATGACAGTGTAGCGCATGATGTTCATCTGCGATCGCCTTCTGCTAAGATGCGCTCTCCATGCGGGCGATCCAACTCTCGGGGTCTAAGATCTCT